>NZ_CP032544.1:1337500-1415000 GCF_003867075.1 Tenacibaculum mesophilum
TTGTGCGTGTTGTGTTGTGCACCACGCCCTTTAATATAGTCCATAATCATATCTAAATAAAATATTATAAAATTGTCTTTAGAATGACTTTATCGAGAACAGGTTCGTATAAACTTCTCGATACAATTTCGATAGAGCACCGAAATCATCCGAAGTGACTTTGTAAAGTTACTTTAAAATAAAATGATTTATTTAACAATAGGTAAAATTGTTATAAACAAAAAACACCATTTTAAAAAAATGGTGTTTTTAATTTTAAATTCTTCTAGTTTTATTCATTAACCAAAAATCGGCGAGTACTAAAGCTGTTAATGCCTCTACAATAGGTACTGCTCTTGGTACTACACAAGGGTCGTGTCTCCCTTTTCCGTGTATCTCAGTAGCCTCTCCTTTTGAGTTTGTTGTTGCTTGATTTTGCATTATTGTTGCTACGGGTTTGAATGCTACCCGAAAATAGATATCCATCCCGTTAGAAATCCCTCCTTGAATTCCTCCTGACAAGTTAGTTCGTGTTGTTCCGTCTGGATTAAAAATATCGTTATGCTCAGAACCTTGCATTTTTGCTCCACAGAAACCACTTCCAAACTCAAATCCTTTTACAGCGTTTATAGATAACATGGCTTTTCCTAACTCTGCATGTAATTTATGAAAAATAGGTTCTCCTAAACCTACAGGTACATTTTGTGCTACACATGTTATTGTTCCTCCAACAGTATCACCTGCTTTACGTATTTCATGAATTTTAGCAATCATCTTTTCTGCTGATACTTCATCAGGACAACGGACAATGTTACTTTCAATTTTAGAAAAGTCTAAATCTTGATATGGCTTTACCATAAAAACGTCTCCTACTGATGATGTAAATGCATTTATATTAATGTGATTGATTAATTGCTTTGCTAGCGCTCCTGCCACAACCCAATTGGCTGTTTCTCTTGCTGATGTTCGTCCACCACCTCTATGATCTCTAATTCCGTATTTTTTATCATACGTGTAATCGGCATGTGAAGGACGGTACACATCTGTATTATGGTTATAATCTTTACTTTTTTGATTTGTATTCTTTATTGCAAAACCTATTGAGGCTCCTGTAGTCACTCCATCAAAAATACCCGACAAAAACTCAACTGTATCTGGTTCTTTACGCTGTGTTACTATTTTAGATTGCCCTGGCTTACGACGATCTAATTCTTGCTGAATAGCATCAAAATTAACTTTTACTCCTGCAGGGAATCCATCAATCACACCTCCAATCGCTATTCCATGAGATTCACCAAATGTAGTTAACTTTAAAATATTTCCGAATGAATTAAACATACCTTACTATTTAATAAGACGAAGGTAGAATTTATTTACTAAAAACGATAATTTTCATTCTTATAATTATCGATTAATCCATTACCTCATCCTATTATGTATTCAGTTTATTTTTTTATTTAAATTTTTTAAAATTTTATTTCACACCAAACTTATTGATAGCAAAAGCATTACGCTTCACAACACTTTTAAAGCTTAAATTTTATTAAAAAAAGTATCAAAAAACTTTTTTAGAATTGAAAAAAGGTCATATATTTGCACCCGCAATCAGGAAATATATCTGATGAGGCACTCAGGAGAAATGGCAGAGTGGTCGAATGCGGCGGTCTTGAAAACCGTTGTCTGTAACAGGACCGGGGGTTCGAATCCCTCTTTCTCCGCAAGTCCGAAGCGAAAGCTTCGGATTTTTTTTTAGGGGATTAAAGAAAAAAAGCTTACAAATTTGTAAGCTTTTTTTATTTTACAATTATCACGCCTAAAAATAACATTACACAAAAAATTAAGTGTAACAAGAACAAACTATGTAAAGCATACCTAAAAGACTGTACACTTTGTTTCAA
Source organism: Tenacibaculum mesophilum (assembly GCF_003867075.1). Classification (NCBI taxonomy): domain Bacteria; kingdom Pseudomonadati; phylum Bacteroidota; class Flavobacteriia; order Flavobacteriales; family Flavobacteriaceae; genus Tenacibaculum; species Tenacibaculum mesophilum. The sequence goes on from NZ_CP032544.1 coordinate 1,339,378, forward strand.
ATTATAAATAACTTTAGAAGTTTAAATAGGTTAACTTACTTCTTCTCAAATATGTCACGAGTATGATATATAGACCTAAAGTTTAAGGCTATTTAGATTACACTTAAAACATATTTAGAGAGAACATCTCATTTACCTATGAGATACTTGTAGAAAGCGTGAGCAAGGACATTACCGAACTATTAAAAATTAAGTATTGGAAAACACCTTTTGTTATCCACCTTAAGAAAAACTAAATAATATATTCTAAGAGAAACTATTATATAAATTTATAACAACACGAAAAAACTGCCCACCTATATACTACATAAAGGTTAGACAGTTTATTAAATAATGTACATAATAGCACTAAATTTTACACTAGAATAACAAAATAATAGTTAAAAATTAAACTTACTATCTATAAAAGTATATAGCTTATAAGCCAAGCTTCCTATGATACCTCCATTAACAAAACCTACCAAAATATCTGTAGGAAAATGTACTCCTAAGTACAATCTGCTATAGGCAAAAATCAAAGGAAAAAGAACTAGAATTTTTATATATCTTACATACTTCTTTAAAAGAAGAATTATAAACACTGTAACTACTGTAGAAGTGGTTGCGTGACCTGAAACAAAACTATAACTTTGAGGCCTAATTAGCGTTCTTAAAACATCTTTTATTTCTGGGTCATTATTAGGACGTAATCTCTCAAAAACTCCTCTTATGAAATTTGTGAATTGGTCTGAAAAGGTTACTAAAACAGCTATAAAAACCACTGTAAATAATCCTTTTTTCCACCCAAACTGTTTAAACACTAAAAACAACAGAAAAGCAAACAATGGCGCCCAATAGAACTGATTCGTTATTATTAACCAAAAACTATCCCATTGCTCATTTCCTAAACTATTAAGATAAATTAAAAGCTCTTTATCTTTTTGTATAATATTTTCTATCACGATTACTTTCCTACTTTTAATACTTCTATTTCAAAAATTAAATCCGATTTTGGAGGTATCGGTCCTACTCTACGGTCTCCATATCCTAGATAAGAAGGTATAAACAATCGTACTTTATCTCCTTCTCTCATTGTTCTCACTCCTTCTTTCCAACCTGCTATTAATGGAAAGTTTTCGTCATCTACAGTAAAAACAAAAGCTTCTCCTTTATCTAAACTAGAATCTATTTTTCTTCCATCTGCTAAATACAGCGTATAATGCGCTGTTGTTGGTAATGCTGGATTTACTTTTTTTCCACTTCCTTTTTGTAATGACAAAATTTTCAAACCAGAATCAGTTGTAATTGCATCATTAATTCCTTGTTCTTCTTGATACTTTTGTTTTAACTCTTCTAGCTTTTTCTTTCTCTCTTCTTCTTTCTTTTCAACGTTTGCTAATTCATTTTCAAAAACTACTGGAGCATCAAACTTAGCCGCCTCTTCTCCTATTCTTAAAATTTCTATCTGTTTTATATAGTCATTTTTCTGAATGGTATCTACTACTGACTGACCTTGCAAAACACGACCAAAAACCGAATGTCCACCATCTAACCAAGGTGTTGCTTTGTGTGTAATAAAAAATTGACTAGAATTGGTAACTGGTCTTGAGTAGTTTGCCATAGACAACACCCCTGGTCCGTCGTGCTTATACAACAGTTTTCCTTCTTCATCCATTGGGAATTCATCGGCAAATGTATAACCCGCATCACCAGCACCTGTTCCTGTTCTATCCCCTCCTTGTATCATAAAATCTTTAATAACCCTATGAAACTTCGTTCCATCATAAAACGGTGTTCCTTTTAACGAATCTATCATTTTAGGATGTGTTCCTTCACTCAAGGCTACAAAATTCGCTACTGTCATTGGAACTTTATCATAAAAAAACTTTACTAAGATATCTCCTCTGTTTGTTTGGATATCTGCATACAACCCGTTTTCTAAATTAGGGTATTTCGCTGATTTACATGATACAAACATTATCAATACAACAAATACAATTTTAAATAATTTCATTTATTTCGTTTTTATTTTCTCATATAAACAATTAATTAGGTTAACAACAAGTGCTAACCTAATTAATTATCAACTATTTAAGTTTTATTTATTTTATCTCTAATAACTCTACTTCAAAAACTAAAGCTGAAAAAGGCTTAATATGTTGCCCTCTTTGTTGTGCTCCATAGGCTAATTCTTGAGGAATAAAGAATTTATATTTTGCTCCTGGCTTCATTAACTGTAAACCTTCTGTCCATCCTTTAATCACTTGTCCTACTCCAAATTCAGTTGGTTCACCTCTTTCTACTGAGCTATCAAACACAGTTCCATCAATTAAAGTTCCATGATAATGAACTTTTACTCTAGAGTTTGCTGTTGGAACTTCGCCTTCTCCTTCTTTTAAAACTACATACTGTAAACCACTCTCTGTAGTTTTTACTCCTTCTTTAGCTTTATTTATTGCTAAAAACTCTTCTCCTGCTTTTTTGTTATCTCCAAATTCAGCTTCTGCTTTTTTAGCTTGCTCTTCTTGCATTTGTTTCATTTTTTCTTGTTGCTTCTTTTGAAAAAATGCTCTTAAAATATTGTTTATATCTTTTGACTCTACTAATAGGTTTGTAGAATCCATACCATTTTTAAAACCTTGCACAAATAAATCCTGATCCATATCATCAAAATTCATTTTTATTTTATTAGCCATATCTAAGCCTAAAGCGTAGCTTACAGAGTCTACTTCTGTTGCTAATGAACTTTTTTGTTTAAACTGACCGTTACTGCATGAAACAATTGATAAACCTACAACTGTAGCTGCTAAAATGTTGGTTAATTTCATTCTTCTATTTTTGATTTTATATCGATTAATGTTACTGTACTTTGTATTGGCTGATTTACAGCTATTTTATTTCCATCTCCAGTAACTCCAAAAGCTCTGTATGATGGAATGACAAATGTAATAGTTTCTCCTTTTTTCATCAACTTTATTCCATCTTGTAATGCAGGAATAAAATCTTCTTTATCTACTTTGTAACTTCTCTCCTTTGTTTCATAAAGAACATCTCCATTCAGACTTACTATATTGTAAGACAACATAACTAAATCTTCAAACTTCGGAGAACTTGAGTTTAATGTATCTTTAGTAATATATGTATACCAAAAACCGTTAGGTGAAGTTTTATATTCTTTAAGAGTATCTTTAGCCACCCATTCTTCTAAACGTTTTTTTTCTAAAGCGTTTAGTTTCTTATTCTCTTTAAGAACTTCTTTATAAAAATTTGTTGTACCGTGTTGCTTTGGTCTTCTTGCTTGCGGCTCTTTACAAGACACTATAAGTATAGCTGTAAAAACAAAAAGTATTATTTTATGCTTCATACGATTTTTCTAACTCTTGTTGGTATGTAGGTAATAACGACTTAAATCTTGCTATCGTATTTTCCAAGCTATCATCACTTCTACCTCCAGCTGCATTATCATGTCCTCCTCCATTAAAATAATTACGTGCAAACTGGTTTACAGAGAATTTTCCTTTTGAACGAAAAGATATTTTCACAATTCCTTGTTCTTCATCTTCAATAAAAATGGCAGCAAATACAATTCCTTTCAAAGATAATGCATAGTTTACTACCCCTTCAGTATCTCCTTTTTCGTAATTAAATTTTCTCTTTTCTTCCTCAGTAAGTGTTATAAATGCTGTTTTATATTCTGGTAAAACTTTCATATTACTAAGTGCTTGCCCTAACAACAATAATCTATTGTAAGAGTTTGCATCGTGTACATTACTGTGAATCTTATCATTTTCAGCTCCTTTATCTATTAAATTTGCTATAATTCTATGAGTGGTACTTGTTGTAGATCTAAAACGGAAAGAACCTGTATCGGTCATAATACCCGTATATAAGCAAGTTGCTATATTTTTATCTATTAACTCTACATCTCCCATCATTTCAATAAAGTTGTATACCATTTGACAAGTTGAAGACATGGAAGTATCTGAATACATATACATGAAATCGTCTGGTTGTTGATGGTGATCTATTAAAGCAAAATCGTTTTCGTATTGCTCTAAAGTGTTTTGCATATCACTTCCTACTCTATGTAACGCATTAAAGTCTAGTAAGAAAACAATGTTAGACTTCGCTAAAGCTTTGACAGATTGGTTGTTTTGACGATCAAAACGCTTAACAGTTTTTGACCCAGGAACCCAATGCAAAAAATCAGGATATTCGTTTGGCATTAACACTTGTGCCGTATGTCCTTTTTTATCTAAATAATGTTTTAAACCTAATGTTGAACCAATTGCATCTCCATCTGGGTTTCTATGCCCAATTATTACAATATTCCTAGGTTTAGATAAGAACTCTTTTAATTCTGTAAAATGCTTTAAAATCATAAGTCGCGAAGATACAAATTAATGCTATATTAACCTTTTTATGTATTGCTTTTTGTTTCTTTGCTATAAAATTAAAACTTAATGAAATCTACTAAATTTATTACCCTATTAACCTTTTTGCTAAGTATCCCTTTTCTATCTTTTAGTCAAGATACATTTTCCATTGCTTTTGGATCTTGTAATAACCAAAAACTTAACAATCCTTTTTGGGAAAACATTCTATCACTTCAACCCGATGTATGGATTTGGGGTGGAGATAATATTTATGCAGATACTAATAACATGCGTAAAATGAAACGTATGTATAAAAGTCAAAAAAAGGTTAAAGGATATAAAGAACTAACTACCAAAGTTCCAATTCTTGCTACATGGGATGATCATGATTATGGTAAAAATGATGCAGGTGTAGAATTTGAAATGAAAGACGAAAGTCAACAATTATTTTTAGATTTCTTAGATGTTCCCAAAAACTCTCCTAGAAGAAAACAACGAGGCGTTTACCACTCTAAAACTTTCAACACAAAAGATGGTAGTGTTAAAATTATTGTTTTAGATACTCGCTATTTTAGAACTTCACTTACTAGAGGTACTAACGGACAACGTTTTCAACCTAACAAATATAACGAAGGTACTATTTTAGGCGATACACAATGGAAATGGCTTACAAATGAACTTACAAACTCTACTGCTACTTTTACTATAATTGTAAGCAGTATTCAAATCTTATCAAAAGAACATGGTTTTGAAAAATGGGGTAACTTTCCTCATGAAGTAGCTAATTTATTCAGTTTAATTAAAAAAGCTAAAAACACCAACGTAATTCTTCTTTCTGGAGATAGACATATTTCTGAGTTTTCTAAAACAACTATTGAAGGACTTGCTTATCCTCTTATAGATTTCACTTCAAGTGGGTTAACACATGCTTATTCTTCATTTTCTTCAGAAGAAAACAACTTCAGAATAGGAAATGTTGTAAATTCTTTAAGCTATGGAACGTTGCTTTTAGATTTAAAAACTAAAAAAGTAACCTTTCAAATGCGTGGTAAAAACAAATCTATCTTACAAGAAATCAACCAAGTATACCCTTAACTTGCTAATAACATTAAAAAGTGTATTTTTGCGCCGATTTATGCAAAGTTTGCATAATCAACAACAATTAAGAAATTTATCATATACTGATATTTATTACATTTAATAATGGCAACAAATAGAACTTTTACAATGATTAAACCAGATGCTGTTGAAAACGGACATACTGGTGCAATTTTAGAAAAAATTAATGCTGCAGGTTTCAGAATCGTAGCTATGAAAAAAACACAAATGACGAAGCGTGATGCTGAGACTTTTTACGGGGTACACAGCGAGCGTCCTTTCTTTGGTGAGTTAGTTGAGTTTATGACTCGCGGACCAATCATCGCTGCTATCTTAGAAAAAGACAACGCTGTTGAAGATTTTAGAACTTTAATTGGTGCTACAAACCCAGCTGAAGCTGCTGAAGGAACTATCCGTCAGTTATATGCTACTTCTATTGGAGAAAATGCAGTACACGGTTCTGATTCTGATGAAAACGCAGCTATCGAAGGAGCTTTCCACTTTTCTGGTAGAGAAATGTTTTAATCTTTAATTTAGATTACTGAATTTATAGATATTATAAAGGCTCGCTACAGTTTTGTAGCGAGTTTTTTTTATAAATATTTCTCTAATTATTTTCCCTTTACTAAGCAAAATGCATCCTTTTAGCTAATTTAAATTAGCTTATTTAGGGTTTATAAATTCAGACTGATATTTTTCTAAAAACTTCTTCTGCCTATCTTCCATTTGTTTCATTATTTTATCTATCTCCATAAACTCTCTACCAAAATTACTTTTAAAAAAATCATTACTAAAATAATGTTTACTAAAAAGAGAGTCTTCAGAAAAGACATCTTCAAATCCTTGCGTTTGAAATTCTGAAAAGTTTGTAAAAAATTTAGATTTAAATGATTTTAACAAACTATCTCTGTCTATAGAAGAAAGATTTGTTTCATTGTTGTTAAGTGACCAGGTATAAATACTATCATAACGTATCAAGTTTCCATTTTCATCAAACTCTTTATCTACTTTCCAACTTCCTTTAGGTTGTTTTTCTATACGCTCAACACTTTCTTTTTGTCTGTGTTTTTGACCATTGCAACTAATAGTTAACAAAGCCAAGACCATACATAACATATACTTTCTCATCATTTTTAATTTTTTGTTAAACAATTCGTAAACTTAATAAGGTTAATTAAACTTCTACACCTTATATAAACCTCCTGTTTCTGGTGACTTCACTAAATTGTTTTGATGAAATATTTTTGATTTTCGTTCACCTTCTTTATACCAAACACACTCTAAATAAGTATCATTATTATTCACCCCTAATAAGGCATCCTTCTTTAGGATGTATTTGAGCACTTCCATCTTTGGAGTTTTATTACTACCTTTTAATCTCACCCAATCTCCTGATTTAAATTTTCTAGGCATATGATTGTATATTAAATTAATAGGAAAATATTTATAAAGGAGGCTGATAATTCAGCCTCCTTACCTCCTTTAAGGATAAAAAATCATTATGAAATTTTAATTGTTCTTGCTGGTTTTTGTTTTGCTTCATCTTTTTTAGGTAAAAAGATGTTTAAGATACCATCCTTGTAGCTAGCATTAATCTTATCATCATTCACGCTTTCTGGTAGCGTAAATGTTCTTTTAAACGAAGAATATCCAAACTCTCTACGAGTATAGTTTTCTTGTTTTTCTTCATTTGTTTCTTTTATTTCTGTGCTAATAGATAATATTTGATTATCAATATTTATATGAAAATCAGATTTGCTTAAACCAGGAACAGCCATTTCTACAATATAACTATCTGCTGTTTCTTTAATGTTTACTTTAGGTAAAGTAATTCCTGTATTAAAGTTTGATGTAAACACAGCTGGAAGATCTCTATTAAACACATCATCTAGCCAACTAGACAAGTTAGGGAAGTTTACGTTTGAATTAGTGCTTGTTAAACTTCCGTTTTTAGGAACATTAATTAAATTGCTCATAATTACAAAATTTTAATTAAACATTATTTCAAATACGAAACCTTAAGTGATTTCAATCACCTATTTTGCAAATAATGAGCCAAAATAAAAAACGAGACAACTTCTTTTATTAACTTTTAATTTTCTTTAACATACGACTGTTATTTTTACAGTCACCTATTGTTTTTCATCAAAAAAAGGTCATTTTGTCATATTAAAAAACTCATCAACACACTCAAAAACAAAAACTTAGTTCATTTTTAATTTAATTCACAATAACTTCGTTAGTATTGAGCATAAATCATTAAAACGGATTCGGGTTCTTAAAAAATTGTCATTAATTTAAAAAATAGTGTGAGAAAAATATTACTATAGTATTATTAGGAAGAACTGAAGTAAAAACAAGTGTATTTTATACTTTTTTAACTCAAAGCACTTTATAATTTGCATCATAATGTAAACCACTTTTCACTATTATTTTAGTAACTTATTACACACTGCTATTAAAGCAGATTTCACTTTTACCCTAGCAATAATTCGATCATAAAGCTCTCTACACTCTTTATTGTACTTACATATTGATGAGGAAAGCTCAACGAAGCTCGCTGATGGTTTCGTTGCCTTGAGGAAAGCTCAGCGTAACGCGCTGATGGTTTCGTTGTGTTGAGGAAAGACCAGCGTGACGCGCTGATGGTTTCGTTGCCTTGAGGAAAGACCAGCGTGACGCGCTGATGGTTTCGTTGTCTTGAGGAAAGCTCAACGTGACGCGCTGACGGTTTCGTTGCCTTGAGGAAAGCTCAGCGTGACGCGCTGATGGTTTCGTTGCCTTGAGGAAAGCTCAGCGTGACGCGCTGATGGTTTCGTTGGGAGACTATTCAATAAAGTGTGTCAATAGCGATACATAGCACCGTTGCTACTCCGTAAAACATCTTTTATTCCCTAAATAATTGAGCTTATGATATTCCGTAAGAATTTGTGCCCATCTTGTAGTAAGTTCGTTGGAGTTATATAATTAATTAACAAACAACAATAACTCGTTAATAACTTTATTTTAAGTAACCTATTGATTTTAATATATTTGAAAACGTATAAAAATTGCTAAAAGTTCCGTTTATACTACCGTTAAGAGAATGTAACAGTAATTTCATTACGTATATAAACTAGTTGTAGCTAATTTGAAGAAACTAACGGATGAAGAAAAAAGATAGACTTTCAAAATGGAAAAAAGAGGAAAAACATCCTCTAGGATTTGAAAGTCCCGTTGATTCTGATTTCGAAGAATTTCTTGAAAAAAGGAATAGTCGCAATACTTCAGAAGAAAAAAATCCTTTTAACTCAAATTATGACTTAATGAAAATGACTAGAGAATTGGTCTTTGATATTAAAAACGGAGTTCCAGTCTTTCATTATATCTGTCCAATGCTTGACACGAAAGAATTGGAATTATCGTATCATCATCTTTTGGATAGTGTAATCGAAGGCGATGATGTCGATATTGAACGTGAGGTTATAAACACTCTTGGTTTAGCTACAGCACTTGAAGTTCCTGTTTATCCAAATAATGACAAAGTTGAAATTGAACTTTCAAATTACTATCGAAAATTGATTCAAAATGGATTTACCGCACCTGATGAAGATGGCAATGATGTAAAAATCAGACCCGTAAATTCAAAGAAAATGGACGACTTTAAAGTTGACAAATTATCGAAAATTGATTTGACAAAGTTTTGGTCACCTACCGATTTACTAATGCTAAAACAAGTTGTTAAAGATGAATTTTTAAAGTTGAACAATGCGCATCGCACATTAACAATGCTAGAAATAGCCATTGAACAACTAGAAAAACTTTTGGATACATCAAAAAGGAATGAGAATAGTTTACAAAAATGTATTACCGAAAATCCAATTCTTTTAGGACTTGACTATGCAAAAATTATCCCTAAACATAAATTAGGCTCTGAATTTGAAGTAGATTATGCATTAGAAAAATTCAACGGCTTAATTGACTTAATGGAAATTGAATCTAGTAACCTAAGTATTTTTACAAAACAAGGTAATCCGTCTAGTTATTTAGTTCACGCAGAACAGCAAGTTATTGATTGGCTAGATTGGACTGAGAAAAATAATGCTTATGCCAGAATTGGACTAGAAGGACTAATATCCCCTAAAGGTTTTGTAATAATTGGTAGAAGTTCAAGTTTAACCGAAAAAACAAAAGCAAGTCTAATTAGAAGAAACAAAGCATTTAATGGAAACATTACGATTATGACTTACGATGATGTTTTAAGAAAAGCTAAAAGCTTGAGAGATATTTTAAAAACTGAAAAAAACTAGCTACAACAATGGCTATAAGTAATTGCTTGTTCTCGCCTACTTTGGAAATTCCTGCGGAATTTCCAACTTGGTGTGTACTTGCAAAGTTATGTACTAAACCACGCAACTACTCATAGCCGAGACCGTTAGCAGCAATAATAAAATAACTGGTATTCAAAGCAAGCAATAGATGGATAGAACAGAATTCTACAGGATACTCGAGATGACACAGGATGACGGACATCCTCATTGGCCATCGAAAATTCCTAATCCAGAATTAGTAAAGCAAGGTAAACAAGTTATTCCGTATCTAATAGAAGCGCTGAGGACAGAACATGCTTCATCAGCCGTTATTACACTTGCTGGAATTGGTATAGATGCACTCCCTGCTTTAAATGCTGAAATTGAAACGACAGAAATTAGAAGACCTGTATTCCGCTCTCTAATTTATCTTGCCCACATGCACAAGTTGTTGAATCCCAAAATATCATTCCAGCACCTAATCGAACTTGTAACCATTGACTATGAAATAACGGAAAGCAATTTCCATAAACGACAAGAAAAAGAAAGCATACAATCGGATGCAATAAATATCCTAGGACTATATAACATTAAGGAAGCTGTTCCTGCTTTACTAGAAAAACTACATCACCATAACTACCTTTGTGTTTGCGCTTGTAAGGCACTATCAAGGATAAAAGATCCTGTAGCGTTAGAACCACTAGTGAATGTTTTACAGGACGAACAAAAATTTTGGGTTCCTAGAGGGGCTGCAGCTATCGCCATTGGTGATTTTGGATTACTCGCTAAACATCTATTACCTCAACTTGAAAGGTCTTTACATTACGAAATAAAAGACAGTAGTGAAAAATGGGATGAGCGCGCTAAAAATGCGGTTGCAGATTCAATTAGAAAAATTACTGACCCAAATAGCCAATCAATGCTTAAAGGAAAAGGGTTTAAGTACGAGATGTGGGGAATCTACTAGAAAAGGAATGCTGCTAACACAACCTACACTTCATGCCGAAAAGTGTTATATTCGAGAGTCGGCACGAAAGCGTAGCTTCAAACCGTTTGCTGTAATTAAAAAATAAAGAGAAAAAGATGCGATTAGCAGAAATAGCAAGACAATTAGGAACAAATAAAGAAATAATGGATTCATACTGGGAATACCATGAAAGAAAACAGAATTGGTTTTTTTCTCCAAATCCAAATTTAGATGGAGCTACAAGAAGACCTATGTTTCCAAGTCTTATAGATTGGAAAAAATTAAAATCATCTGAGAGAAAACGAAAATGGAATAACCTTAGTATGAAGCAACGAATGACAATTTCAACTCTTGCTGGGTTTGGATATGAAGGGAGAGGAATTAACTTAGACAATATATCTCACTTTTCTAGATTAAGAGAAGCTTGTATGAGTAAATGGAAAATAAACTTATACAGTGTGTTCTGGAGTGATTTAGGAAACGGAAAACGTTGGCTTTGTAATGTTTTTGTTGGTGATGCTATTTATTTATACGGTTTAAATAACTTTACTTCATCAAATAATCATTATTATGACCCAGAACAAATCTATATGGGTAAATCTTCTTTAAGAAAAAGAAAAAATTATAAAGATGTTAAAGTTGGAGATATTGTTGTTTTTGGAAAAGGACATGTAGAAATTATTACAAGTATTCAAAAATATTGGGTTGCTGATGATGGGTTTTGCTCTATCGGCGCAGGCAGAGGTAGGGGTAGATCTTATATGGGAAGTATAGAATGTGATGGGGCATTAACACTTTCAGGAAAAAGAGAACTAAATAATAGCAATCATACATACTTTTATATATAGAATGCGAAAATTTTATTTTTTATCTTGTTTGTCTAATTTTCTAATACTGTTTTTAGTTGGACAGTTTGTTTTTCCTTTAATCGAAGGAATAGTTAGTAATCACATAAAAAAATTTACCGAAATCAGTAGTTACGTAAATTATAGTTACTATTTCTATTTTTTTGTGTTTTGGTGGCTTGCACCACTTTCAATACTTTTAATAAAAAATTACTTAAAACATTTATTACTTTTTATTACAATAAATATATTATTAGCGGTCATAATTTTAATAAGCTCTTTTAAATATGGTTTTGAAATAATTTTATATGACCTACTGTTATTTATAGTGCCAAGTATGGTAATTTCTATTTCGGTTTATTATTCTCAAATGATAATTGGAAAAAAACTACTACCAACAAAGTATAAGCGTAATGCGGAGTAGAGTGCTAAATACGAAAAATAGACTATTATAACCTCAAGGTTAAACAAAAGTGAAGTGCTCCTAACCTCGCACTACGCTTATACAATCACGTTAGCTGTAATACACACTATACCCTATACCAACATCAGTTTTTTAACAAGCTCCTCTCCTATTTCCTCATTAATCATGCGTATAATCTTATCTTTACCGTAACTTAACTCTTCTCGTAGTACCGAGGAAGACAAACGAACAATTAAGGTTCCGTTTTGTAGTTTTACTTCACTGGTATACGAAGCCACTCCTGCACCCATCAATTTTTCCCAAGCTTCGTCAATATGAATTTTTTGAAATCCTTTTTTCAACTTATTATTCTCTTGAATAAAGCTTCCCATTAAATCTTTGATTGAAAAACTATCGTTTTCTCTTTTAGCCATTTGATTTGCTTTTTGCCTTGTTTTCTTGCAACTAAGATTATAATTTAAAAATCTGATACTCTTGATTACTCTTTTTTATCACTTCCTCTGTTCTATCGGCATGTGTATCTGTAATAAAAATTTGTCCAAATTCATCACTATTTACCAAATCAACGATTTGAGCAACCCTATTTTCATCTAACTTATCAAAAATATCATCCAATAACAAAATAGGAGTTACGTTAGATTGCTTTTTAATAAACTCAAACTGTGCCAACTTTAATGCTATTAAATACGATTTTTGTTGTCCTTGTGAACCAAACTTTTTAATAGGATGTTCCTCTATTTCAAAATTTAAATCATCCTTATGAATTCCAACAGATGTATACTGCAGCATCTTATCTTTCTCTAAGTTTTGTTGTAACAAAACTTCTAAAGACACCTCGTGTAACTGACTTTTATAACGCAAATTTACCTCTTCGTTTGCTCCAGAAATAATTTTATGCTTATCGTTAAAAATGGGCACAAACTCTTCTAAAAAAGCTTTTCTTTTGTTATAAATAACCGTTCCATACTCAATTAATTGCTCATCGTATACTTTTAAATTTAACGCATCAAATGTTCTATTGGCAGCAAAATACTTCAACAATGCATTTCGCTGACTCACCGTTTTAGTATACGAAATTAACGTTTGTAAATACTTTTTATCTTGTTGAGAAATTACTCCGTCAATAAATTTACGACGAGTTTCGCTTCCTTCAACAATTAAATCCCTATCCGCAGGAGAAATAATCACCAACGGTAGCTGCCCTATATGTTCAGAAAATTTTTCGTAGGCTTTTCCATTGCGTTTCAATACTTTTTTCTGACCTCTTTTTAAGGAACAGATAATTTTTTCTTGTCGATCGTTTAACAAATAATCTCCTTCAACCATAAAAAAATCTTGACCGTGTCGAATATTCTGTCCTGCAATCGAATTGAAGTAACTTTTAGCAAATGACAGGTAATAAATTGCATCTAACACATTGGTTTTTCCAATACCATTATTCCCAACAAAGCAGTTAATTTTCTTTTGAAAATCAAAAGTTTGAGATTCAATATTCTTAAAGTTTACCAAAGAAAGTTTTTGTAAATACATGAATGAGCCCTGTTACTAAAAGAAAGCGCAAATTATCGAAAATTTACGAAAAAACGACTTTTAAAATCCAATTAAAAAAACTATTTTTGTCGCCACTAATTTTTTAAGCAATTATGGCTACATACAAGAAAAGAGGTTACAAACCTAAGAAAGAAAAGGTTACACAAGAAGTAGAAGAAACATTTGATGAATCTCAAAGTACTACTGCTGAAGTATTTAATACTCTAGATGATACGGCGAATAAATCAGAAGAATGGATTGAAAAAAATAGCAAGCCATTATTTTACGGATTGGTAGCTGTTGCAGCTTTAATTTTAGTGTACTTAGCTTATAACAAGTTTATTGCTGAGCCAACACAACAAGAAGCTTCAAACGAATTAGCATATCCTCGTACTTTCTTTGAAAAGGCAAATACCTCTGCTGGTGCTATTGCTGATTCATTATACACTTTAGGTTTAGAAGGTGGTGATGGAAAATATGGTTTTATTGATATTGCCGATCAATTTAGTGGCACAAAAGCAGGAAACTTAGCAAACTATTATGCAGGTATTTCTTACTTAAAAATAAAAAAATACGAAGAGGCTATAGAGTATTTAAGCAGCTTTAGTTCAGATGATGAGCTATTAGGGCCTACTGCTTTAGGAGCTATTGGTGATGCTTTTGCTGATATCAATCAGCCAGAAGACGCTTTAGACTATTATCAACAGGCAGCTAATAAAAAAGATAATCAATTTACTACGCCTTTATTTTTATTCAAAGCAGCTCAAATTGCAATGGATTTAAAAGAATACAGTAAAGCTGAAAAATTATACACAACCATTAAAGAAAAATACGCTGATTCTGATCAAGGAAGAGATATTGAAAAGTATATCAACAGTGCAAAATACGCTCAATAATGGCAACAACAAATTTATCTTATTACGATAAAGCAACAATCCCAAATGCGAAGTCTTTTCGATTTGGGATTGTTGTTTCAGAATGGAATCCTGAAATCACTAAAAACCTTCATAAAGGTGCTATTGAAACTTTATTAGATTGTGGAGCTACAGAGGAAAATATTGTTTCTTGGAATGTTCCTGGTAGTTTTGAATTAGTGTACGGATGTAAAAAAATGATCGAAACACAAAAATTAGATGCTATTATCGCCATTGGAAATGTTATCCAAGGTGAAACCAAGCATTTCGATTTTGTATGTGAAGGAGTTACTCAAGGAATTGTAGATTTAAACATTAAGTACGATGTTCCTGTAATTTTCTGTGTATTGACCGATAACACCAAACAACAATCTATTGATCGTTCAGGCGGTAAACTAGGTAACAAAGGAATTGAATGTGCAGTAGCTGCAGTTAAAATGGCAGCAATTAAAAATCAAGAACGTCCATCAAAATCATTAGGTTTTTAATTAATTCTGTTATAGTTAAATATTATTAAAAAGCGTTTAGATTTTGGAATCTAAACGCTTTTTAACTTTAATTTATACACATTTTTTGACCACCTCTCTATAATTCAGTAACTTTGGAATTCGTCTTATTTGGTGTGATTTTTGTTCCACTTAAGCTATTAAAGAAGCAACAATTTTATGGGATTTATCAAAAGAGAAAATAAAAAGTTCGATTACAAACCTCGTTATTATCAAGGAGAAGGAAATCCTTATAAGATAAAACAAAAGTTTGATGAATACAGAACTACTGTTGGAAAAAGAAAAAGTTTAAAGGGAAAGTTTAATGCTGCTTTTGACGAATTTAAAGAGTCTGGTTACAAACTGAATAAAACTATAGTTATTATAGCGTTAGTTTTAACGCTTATTTTCTTGTTTATTATCGACTTTGATCTTACAATCTTTTTCCCAAAAAATAATTAAATGTCAGATATTATACAGTTACTACCTGATCATGTTGCAAACCAAATTGCTGCTGGAGAAGTTGTGCAACGCCCTGCTTCTGTAGTAAAAGAATTGATTGAGAACTCTATTGATGCTGGTGCTACTTCTATCACCTTATTGTTAAAAGATGCTGGAAAAACTTTAATTCAAGTAATTGATGATGGTAAGGGAATGAGTGCTACGGATGCTCGTTTAAGTTTTGAACGTCATGCCACTTCAAAAATTAAAGATGCACAAGATTTATTCAACCTAAATACTAAAGGTTTTCGTGGAGAAGCTTTAGCTTCTATTGCTGCCATTGCGCATGTTGAATTAAAAACGAAACAAGAAGATGACGAGTTAGGAACGCAAATAAAAATTGAAGGTAGTGAAATAACTTCTCAAGAAGTAGTTTCAACTGCGAAAGGAACTAGTATCGCTGTTAAAAATTTATTTTTTAATATTCCTGCACGTCGTAACTTTTTAAAATCTGACACTGTTGAAACGCGTCATATTGTTGATGAATTTCAACGTGTAGCCTTAGCGCATCCTACTATTTCTTTTTTATTACACCATAACAACAACGAGGTTTATCATTTAAAAAAGAGCAACTTACGCAAACGTATTGTGGCTATTTTTGGAACTAAAATGAACGAAAAATTAGTTCCTATTAATGAACAAACAGATATTATAACTGTTAACGGATTTGTTGCTAAACCTGAATTCGCAAAGAAAAAACGTGGCGAACAGTTCTTTTTTGTAAATAACCGCTTTATAAAAAGCTCTTATTTAAACCACGCTGTGGTAAATGCTTTTGAAGGTTTATTAGAAAGTGGTTCGCATCCTTCTTATTTCTTGTATTTAGAGGTACCTCCTAATACAATTGATATTAATATTCACCCGACAAAAACGGAAATTAAGTTTGATAACGAAAAAGCATTATACGCTATTTTACGTGCTACTGTAAAACATAGTTTGGGGCAATATAATGTAGCTCCTGTATTGGATTTTGACAGAGATGCTACTTTAGATACTCCTTACGATTATAGCAAAAAGAGTAACTCATCTGTTCCTCCAATAACTGTTGATCCTACATTTAATCCTTTTAAAACGGAAACTAATTACAAAGAGCCGTCTAATACAAATAGCTCTCCTAAAAGTAGCACAACGCACAGTTATCAATCTAACTTTAAAAAAGATACTGGAAGTTGGGAAGCTTTATATACAAATACTGAAACCATTGAACCTATTCAACAAGAACAACTTTTTGAATCTGAGCAAGAAACTGAAACTGGAAAAACCTTCCAAATTCAAAAAAAATACTTATTGAGTTCTATAAAATCAGGCGTGGTATTAATTCATCAATCTTTAGCACACCAACGTGTTTTATATGAAGAATTTTTAGAGAATATTACTGTTAAAGAAGCTAGCAGTCAGCAACTGCTGTTTCCTGTAAATATTTCTTTTTCTTCATCAGATATTGAAATGATATACAGTATAAAATCTGATTTAGAGAGTGCTGGTTTTATGTTTGACGAGTTCACCAAAGAAAGTGTAGTAATTGCCGGAATTCCTACTTCAATAAGTGAAAGTCAAATCACCCTTATTTTAGAACAGTTATTAGACGATATTAAACTCGAAGTACCTGATAGTAGTTTTAGTCACTTTGACGTGATGGCAAAATCATTTGCTAAATCATTAGCTATAAAAACAGGAACTTCTTTAAGTGCAAAAGAACAAGAAAATTTAGTAAACAACTTATTCTCTTGCAAAGAACCTAATATTTCACCCTTTGGCAAACCTACATTTAAAACATTAGCTTTAAATGAAATTGATGCCATTTTTAATAAATAAAAAGTAATATGCCTAGATTAACACAAGCCATAAAGCATTTAATAATCATTAACGTGATTATGTATTTTGCTCCGCAGTTATTAAACATGGATTTAACTAATCTATTTGCTTTACATTATCCAAAAAACGAACATTTTGGGGTTTGGCAATATGTTACACACATATTTATGCATGGCGGACCAGCACATTTACTTTTTAACATGTATGGTTTATGGGCATTTGGTACCCCACTTGAACAAATGTGGGGACGAAATAAATTTTTATTCTTCTATTTTTCTGCAGGAATTGGTGCAGGTTTAATTTACACTTTCGTGAATTACTATCAATTCAATGGAATATACGAACAGCTAATTGGTATGGGAGTTTCTCCTGCTGAAATTCAAAATATTTTAAGTTCAGGTCAGTATAACGATAGCTTAATAACTTTGTCTAATAAAACTATGAGTGAGTTTTATAGTTTATACCACACGCCTGCCGTTGGTGCTTCTGGTGCTATTTATGGAATTTTAGTTGCATTTGGGTTAACTTATCCTGACGCTAAACTAGCATTGATTTTCTTCCCTGTTCCTATTGCTGCCAAATACTTTATTCCTTTAATTATTTTAAGTGATTTATTCTTTGGTATGACTAGTTATTCTATTGGTAACATTGCGCATTTTGCGCATATTGGTGGTGCTATTATCGGTTTTATCATTGCTTGGTACTGGAAAAAAAATCAATTTAAATTTCGTTAATTTAGTAACTAAAATTTTTATTCTTACTGAAGTCATACATCATGAATGTACTTGAAAACTTAAAATATAGATTTAAACATGCTGGAATTGTTGAGCAATTAATTTACGTAAACTTAGCTGTTTTCTTACTTGTTTTTGTAACCAATACTTTTGGGTTTCTTTTTCAATCAAAAACAAACTTTTTAGTAGAATGGCTTGCGTTACCTGCCAACTTTGATGATTTTATTGTTAAACCTTGGACTATTATTACCTATGGTTTTTTACACACTAGTTTTTTGCATATTCTATTCAACCTAATTGCTTTATTTTATATCGGGCATTTATTTCAACAATATTTCACCCCTAAACAGTTACTTACCTTTTATTTACTAGGAACATTATTTGGAGGAATTGTTTTTGTTGCTAGTTATAATTTTTTTCCTGCCCTACAAAATGTTGCTCATAATAGTGTTTTGTTAGGTGCTTCAGCTGGTATTTCTGCTATCTTTATTGGTATTGCTACCTACATACCTAATTATGAATTAAAGTTCCCGTTAATTGGTTTTGTGAAACTATGGGTGTTAGCTTGTATTTGGATTGCTATTGATATTATTCAAATTCCTGCTGGTAATGCTGGTGGGCATTTAGCACATTTAGGTGGTGCCTTACTAGGCTTTTTCTATGTTCGTAGTGCTAGTAATAAGGAGTTGGACATTTTTAAATCGGTAAACAAACTTTTTTCTAAAAAAGAAAGAAAACTCAAAACAGTTTATAAATCTGGTAATAAAACACCAAAACCTAACGTTGATAAGACTAGAAACCAAGAAGAAGTTGACGCTATTTTAGATAAAATTAGTAAATCTGGATACGATACTTTAAGTAAAAGTGAAAAAGAGTTTTTATTTAAACAAGGAAAAAATTAGATGAAAAAGTTTTCGATAGCTCATAAGTTTATATTCTTTATCAATTCAGTTTTTGCAGCTGTTTTATTGCTATCATATGCACTTCCGTACGTATCTCCACAAACAATTCCTTTCCTTTCTGTTTTTGGGTTGTTTGTTCCGTTTTTAGTTATCGTAAACATTGCTTTTTTTGTGTATTGGCTTATTAAAATGCATAAAAATGCTTTTTTATCATTACTTGTTTTAGCCATAGGATGGTTTGTTTCTACTCCATTAGTTAAGTTTTCTAATAAGGAGGTAATTTTAAATGATGATTTAAAAATAATGAGCTACAATGTCCACTTGTTTAATCATTATAAACATGAAGAAGATGTTACTACTGAACAAAAGATTTATGAGTTCATCAATAATGAAAATCCAGACGTTATTGCTGTACAGGAATTTTACAATTCTAAAATGTTAGATATTAAACTTCCTTATAAATACATCAAAACGAAAACGAAAACGAATAAATTTGGATTAGCTATTTATTCCAAACACCCAATTATAAACTCTGGTTCTCTTGATTTTAAACAAAGTGCTAACAACACCATTTTTGCCGATATTCTTGTAAAAGATGACACCGTTCGTGTTTATAATGTGCATTTAGAATCATTAAAACTAAATCCGAAAAAAGAAAATTTTGGAGAAAAAAGTTCTGAGCGTTTATTTAAACGTTTAGAAAATGGTTTTGTAAAACAAGTAAGTCAGGTTGAATTAATTCAACAGCATGAGTATTCATGGAAAGGTAAAAAAATTGTTTGTGGCGACTTTAATAACACCGCTTATTCTTGGGCTTATAAACAATTGGCTTCTGATAAAAAAGATGCTTTTATTGAATGTGGAATTGGTTTAGGCAAGTCTTTTAGGTACATTTATCCTATGCGAATTGATTTTATTTTAACAGATAAAAAAGCTACTGTGAATCAATTTAAAACCTACGGAGACATAAAACTATCTGACCACTACCCTGTTATGACTCGTTTACATTGGTAAATTAATTTTTAATTCGGTATAAAAGTGTATTTTTAACCGAACTAAAAATAATACTATGAAACAGCATTACCATGTTGCTATTATTGGCAGCGGACCATCAGGAGCTTCAACAGCTTTTTACTTAGCTCAAAAAGGAATTTCAACAGTTATTATTGAAAAAGAAACTTTACCACGCTATAAAACATGCGGTGGAGGTTTTGTTTTTAGAGGTCGCAAAAACTTACCTTTTGATATTAAAGAGGTCGTTGAAAAAGAGTTTCATACTGTTGATATTTATTTGGGAGAGAAACTTCACTTTAAAACGCATAGAGAAGAACCAACTATTTCTATGATTATGCGTGATTCTTTTGACAATCTTATCACGCAAAAAGCAAAGGAGTTTGGTGCTACTTTACTAGAAAACCATAAGCTAAAAGGACTAACTTTTTCTAATGATATTATTACTCTTGAAACTTCTCAAGGTAATTTTACTGCTAATTTTGTTATCGCTGCCGATGGTGCTTTGAGTCCTACAGCTAAAATGGCTGGGTGGAAAGAAGATACTCGTAAATTAATTCCTGCTTTAGAATATGAAGTAGAAGTTTCTGACGAAGACTTTAAACGTTTATCAAAAGAAGTTCGTTTTGATATTGATGCTATTCCTTACGGTTATGCTTGGAACTTCCCAAAGAAAAAGCATTTATCTATTGGGGTTGCCTCTGCTAGAAGAACTAAAATTAACTTGAAAGAATATTATCAAGAATACTTAAAAACATTAGGAATTACAAATATTGTTAGCGAATCACAACATGGTTTTCAAATTCCTGTTGCTCCTCGTACAGATGGTTTTGTTAAAAATAATGTGTTTTTAATTGGTGACGCTGCTGGTTTTGCTGATCCTATTACTGCTGAAGGAATTTCTAACGCTATTTACAGTGGTAAATTGGCTGCTGAAGCTATCATTGAGAGTGAAAAAGAGCCTGAATTAGCTACTAAATTATATTTAGAAAAAATATCAGAAAGCCTAATTCCTGAAATAAAAACTGGCTTATGGCTTTCAAAATGGTTTTACGAGCAAAAGAATATCCGAAATATTGTATTAAAAAAATATGGTCAGCAGTTTAGTGAAGCGATGGCCGATGTTTTTCACGGGGATAGAAGTTATCCTAAAGACATTAAAAAAACAATTACGAATCGAATTAAAGATTTAGTTTCATATTAACAAAGAGATTGCTTATAGCTACTATCATTTTTGATTAGCAATACAGTTTTAAAATTTAAATACTATTATTTACACTTCTTATTTGTAAAGAAGAATATCTAATTTTGTGTTTAATTAGAACAGTATTATGAATCTAGATAGTTACTTAATTCCTATAATTTATTTACTCGGCCTTATTCAAGGAATTATATTTAGTATACTTTTAATTTACTTGGATAAAAAAAATAATCGCCCTACATTACTTTTAGGGTTATTTATTTTTGCTTACTCCATAAATTACCTTAAACCAATAGCTAAACTTTTAGATTTAGATAAAAATTACTCTTTTTTAAATAATCTTCCTGTTGATTTTACTTGGTTACTATTCCCTCTTTTTTATGTTTATATAAGAAATATTTCTATACTACCTAAATCTAATAAAGTCTATTTTTATTTATTACCAGGTTTGTTAATGTTAATTATAGATATATTGGTTTATCTTAATTTATCATCAGGGTTAGAACAGTTAAAACTTTCAAAAGAATTTCGTTTTGTAAATCATATAGGTGGGCATTTATATGATATTTTTATATACTACAAAACTTATACTTTTATAAAAAAACATACCGAAGAAACTAACAATCAATACACTTCTACTACAGGTAAAGAGCTACAATGGGCTAAAACATTTATGTCAATTGGTCTCTTTTTTACGCTCACACTTCATTTTTTACCTGAAATAACAAATAAAACTCTCAATTTATTTATTATTTTAATTGATGTTGGGCTTTTATACTGGATTAGTATTTATGGGCTACAACAACAAACAATTAAAAACTTGACTCAACAAAAAGACTCTAAGATTGAAAAGAAGAACAATTTTAATAGCGAGAATAAAATAAGTAAAGTTGATACAGATTTATTTAACCATATTCAACAAACTATAATTTTACATAAAAAATATAAAGATCCAGATTTAACCATTGCTGATGTAGCTAATATTACAAATCAACACCCTAAAAGAATTTCTTTTGTTATTAATGAAATTTCAAATAAAAACTTTAAAACTTTTATAAATGGTTTTAGAGTTAATGAAGCTATAGAAATTTTAAAAAGTAATAATTCAAAAAACTATAGTATTGAAGGTATTAGTTTAGAGGTTGGTTTTAAAAGTAAAAGTGCTTTTTATAGTGCCTTCAAGAAAGAAACTGGTACTACTCCTACTAATTATAAAAATAGCTTTTTATAATATTTAACCTATAAAAACCTGTTTCTTTCATTTAAAAAAGAGTTAATTAAAGTTCTATTTTCTGATTTTCGAACTCATTATATCTTTATCTTTCATATTTAAATGATTTAAAATATTGAGTTTTGCAAAAAATTAAAAATTAAAACTACATGAAAATTAAACATTTTTTAAAACCTCTATTTTTTTTATTTATCTCTATTATACTTACTAACTGCTCTAGTGAAGAAAACGAAATAGAAATAATACCAACTAGTTTCAATACTAGTAATGATTTTAATTATTTTATTAACCACAATAATACTCTTAAAATATATTTAAAAGGCACTTTTAAAGATGGTAATGATTTAGCTGATGTAACTGATAGAGGATTTGTATATGGAAAATCATCAAACCCTATTCCTAATGGCAACAATACTGTGGTTGCCGCAGGTCCTGCTGACAATATTACAGGTATAGTCGACAATTTACAAAAGGAAACAACTTATTATATTAGAGGTTATTTTAAACTAAGTGATAACACATATTTCTATGGAAATGAAATTAAAATAAACACTAGTATAGACGCTAGTGAAAGTAGGTCAATTAACATGATAATCAAACCGAAACTATTCTTTAAAAATTCAGAAGGTATTACCCCAGAATTAGAAGTAATTTCTATAGAAAAAGAATCTCCTAAAGAAATTGGTTTTGAATATAGTTTAAATGAAGATTTTTCTAACAGCTCTATAGCCTTAGATACTGATGTATCTGGTAATATTTTTAAAAATATTTATACTGAATTTATTGAAGAATTAACACCTGAAACCACTTATTACTTTAGACCTTATGCTAAATACAATGATGGTAGTGTTACAAATGGAGGAACTAGTGTTGCTTCTTTTAAAACAAATAAAGCATTTTAATTAAAAAGTATTTTCTGACTAGTACTAAATAATTATTATAGTTATTTAGTACTGGTCGTTATTTTTTCATTTATGCCAAAAAAATAAACACCTATTCTAAAAACGATTTAATCTACAATTTTTCTAGTAACTTGCTATAGAACAATTACACATACAAGTGAAAGAAATTAAAACTACTATTTTTTTAAAACTTCCTTTTCTGTTTGATACAGATAAACTATTACATGATTATTCTTTAGTTGTAAATCAACATTGGATTCCTCATTTCAACACATCTGGATATCAAGGTGAGTGGAAAGCAATCTCTTTGTACGCTGGCAATGGTGATGCTTCTAATATTTTTGCTTTTCAAAATGATAATAGTACTATTAAGGAAACTCCGATAATGAATGATTGCAATTATTTTAAAGAGGTTATCAACTCTTTTCAATGCCCTATTTCATCTGCTCGCTTACTACGTTTGAATGTTGGTGCAGAAATTAAACCTCATCGTGACTACAAACTAGGCTATGAAGATGGCAACTTTCGCTTACATATTCCGATTATTACGAATAATAAAGTTGAATTTATTTTAGATGATGAACAATTGAAAATGTTACCTGGTGAGTGTTGGTATACGAATGTAAATTATATACATTCAGTTACTAATAAAGGAAATGAAGACCGTATTCATTTAGTTATCGATGCTGAAAGGAACGAATGGTCTGATACTTTATTTTTTTCTCTTGCTCCAAAAGAAAGTTTTCAACCTAAACAAGAAGAAATTGATTCACCAGAAACAATACACCTTATCCTAAACGAGCTAAAACGTAGCAATGAACCTGCTTCGAAAAAACTTATTAATGAAATGGAACAGAAGTTATCAAAGCTTACATCAAAATAAACAACTCTTATAATAGCTTGTAATGAATTTAAAAAAAGAGTTACTACATATTACTTCTAAATTCTTTGATGAAACATCTAATTATTCTTCTTCTTTAAAAGATTATAAACAATTACTCTTTAGAATTTCAAATGAAGCTATAAATCATGAAGAGCATCAAAATAATGTTCAACTTGAAAATGGTGTAGCAATAGGTACTTTATGGGCAGCTAATTGCCTTGATGATTTAGAAAGAACTCTAAAATTTATCAAAGGAATTGATATTGCTATTCAAGAGAAAATCTATCAAAAAGACTCATTACATATACTTTATGCTGGTACTGGTCCTTTTGCTTCGCTTATACTTCCTTTTATATTAAAGTATGCTGATTTGAATATAACATACTCACTTTTAGAGATAAACCCTCTGAGTTTTGAAACTTTAAAAAGTACAATTAAAAAACTAGATTTAGAAAACCATAATATCAACTTTATAAATCAAGACGCTACAAAATATAAATTCCCTAAAAACTTTTCTCCAGATATTATTTTAAGTGAGACGATGCAACGTGCGTTGGATAGTGAGCAACAAGTTTCTGTTTTTTATAATTTAATGAAGCAGTCTAATTCAAATACTGTTTTTATTCCTGAGAAAATTACATTAGCTATTGGTACTAGCTCACACAAAAACGATGAACCTAACATTCAACAAAAATATTATCGTGAACATCATAAGGTTTTTGAAGTTAGTAAAAAAGCACTGAATTCGAGTGAGTGGTTGTTTGAAAAAAATTCAAACAATTTAAATTTTATTGAAAAACGTACAGTTTTAAGAGAGAAAGAACTTTCTACAGCTAGTGAAATTGTGGTGATGACAGAAATTACAATTTATAAAAATGAGAAGCTTATGATAAATGAAAGTGGCTTAACTGTTCCTAAGTACATTCAGGATGTTTCCAACAACGAAAAAGGATTCTTAACTATCAAGTCTAGATATATAATTGGCTCTAATCCTAAACTTGAGTTAAAAATTATTTAAACAAACTTTAAGTTTACTCCTTTTTTCTCAGCATATTTTTTTGCTGCTTCTTCTAGCTCCAAGTTTTTTTCTTTAAACTCTTCAAAACTTCTTACTTTAAACTCTTTTATTAACTGATTAATTTCTTGTTGAGTTTTTCCTTCATCGTACATATATGCTATTTCTGCATAGTCTTTTTTATAAAAGTCTATACAAAACTCAAACAATTCAATTGAAGCATTTATTAAATCTTTTGAATCTTCGTTTACTTCTAACTTCTGAATGTCTATTAAACTTCTTTCAAGGTTTGGTATTGTTACTCTGTGAAGGTATTGAGAGTATGTTGCGGAATATTCTTCTCCATCATTATCATAATACTTTAAATATTCATTTTTTTGTAATTCTTTAAGTTGTTTAAAATATCCTATGCCATAGTTAACAGTTAATAAATTGGCTTTGAGTACTGTTTTTTCAACTACCTTTTCCGGAGTTTCTTTCTCACACCCTGTTAATAAGATACATACTACAATAATTCCTAGAATATTTTTTATATTTTTCATTTCAACTACCTTTTATTGTTCTAAAAAATAATTTCAGTTTTATACAAAAACATTGCAAACAAGGCTTTTTTTTGATTTTTTGATAGAAACCCCACACCCCTACCTTATTTAAGCCTTCGTTTACAATGTTATATTTTATGTTTTCTCTTTCTTTATTTTGTTAGTTTATATGAAAATGAATGAAGCTACAATCATCCATATTCCAACAACGATTCCTAATAATCCTAATTTTCCTTGTTTCGGTGCAATCTTCCCTCTCAATATTTCTGCTTTTTCTCTAGCTTCTGGATTTTTTGATAATAATAATTTGTTTATCATTCCGTATCCTAACATAAAACCTAATCCTGCTTCTACAATGCTTCCTGCTAAAAAGGTTCCCCACCATATTGGTGCTGTAGTTAACCAACCTAAGTTTAAAATAGCTGAAATAATTCCCCAAATTCCCCAAATACAGAAAATAAGACCAATCCATCCTTGGTAAGGCTCTATTTTTTCTAATAATTCTTTAGCATTAGGCTTTTTTGATAAAATTAAAGATGGTACCGCTACAATACTTAAAAATACTAATGAGATTCCGTAAATCATGTTTGATTAAAATTTAAATGGTTTATATTGATTTTTATTATTTATGTATTAAAAGTGCTGAAGAAAATATAAACAGCATTAAAAAAGTTACGATGATAAGCCCCGAAAACATCCACCAAGGAGTTTTACTTGTTTGCTTATATTCTTTCGCCTTTCGTTGTAAGTCTGGTGGCATTTGGCTTTTGCTCATTTCCAGTTTACAATGACCACAAATACTATATGTTTTTTTGTATAAAGGAATAACAGGAATCCAAAATACATGTACATACAATCTATTTACTTGAATAAATAAACGTTCTGGTGTATTGCAATAACTACAACTATGATTGTTTACTGGCTGTATACTTATTTTGGCTTCTCGCCATCCAAAAATGACCATAACTTTATTACTTAATAATTATGGTACAAAGATGCGTTAGATGTGATTCTTAAAATAGACTGAAACTAGTGAAAGTTACTACCCTGTTTTCAGGGGGTGGTAAAATTACTACTCTACTAAGCCCAGTTTTATTGCGTATTTTGTTAATCCTGCAAGGTTTTTTACGTTAAGCTTAGATATTAAGTTTTTTCTATAACTCTCAATAGTATGCTTACTTAAAAAGAGTTTATCTGCAATTTCTTGTGTAGTATATTCTTCTGCAATTAATTTAAGTACATCTTTCTCTCTAGCTGTTAACATTATTGACGTTTCCTTTTTTTTATTAAAAACATTTTCCATGTAAGCTTCTCGTACAGATTGTGAGAAGTATTTTTCACCACCAAGAATAGTTTGTACTGCTTTTAATAGTTCAGATTGAGTTGCATTTTTAGATAAATATCCGTCTACATTATTTTTAATTAATGTATCTATCATTCCTGCATCTGTATGCATACTAACAATTAATGTTTTAATATCCGAGCGTTCTTTTTTTATATAATCGTTTAACGTAATACCATCTATATCTGGCATAGAAATATCACTAATAACAATATCTATATGTTGATTCGGATTTGTTTTTATGTACTTTATTACATTTTCACCATTATTTGCTGTAAGCAAGATATTGTACACATCTTCATTTTTAAAAATATTTACCAACCCATCTAAAAACATTTTATGGTCGTCAACTAAAATAATATTGTAAGTCATCATATATTAATTTAAAGGTACATTAATATCTATCACTGTTCCTCTACTTGGAAAAGAGTTAATTAAAATATTTCCCTTAACTGTTTTTAATCTGTCTTTTAAATTTTGAAATCCTAATCCGTATTTTACTTTTTCTTGATCAAATCCAACACCATCATCTTCAAAAAGTAGTTGTATCGTGTTATTAAACAGAGAAAGCTGAATATCTATTTGTGTTGCCTTCGCATGTTTTAATGCATTGGTTAATAATTCTTGAATTATTTTATAAAGCTCTACTTTTAAATTCTCATTTATTTTATCTACCTCTTCCGTTGGATGGATTTGTAACGTTATTTGTTCTTTAGATAGCGCTTTTACATTATTTATATATTCTGTTATTATTGTTGTAAAAGCAGAATCTTTAAACTTTTTAGGCATTAAATTATGAGATAACTCTCTTACCTGATTATAGGTTTCATCTACTTGTTTAATTATGCTTTCTTCCTCTAATTTACTCTTGTTTGATAGTTGTAACTTTATGGTTGCTAAATTTCCTCCAATACTATCGTGTAGCTCTCTGGCAATACGTTTTCTTTCATTATTCTGCCCTTCTAATGATGCTTTTACTAACTTTAATTCTTGGTCTTTAAGTAACGTAGTTATTTTTTGTTGGTTTACTTCTTCTAAAGTCTTATTAAGTTTACTTTGTGTTTGAAGCTTTTGATAGTACACATATAATAAAGCAAGTACAGGTATTAATACAAGAAGAAAGGCTATTAGTATGTATGCTTTCATTGTTTTTTGTCGCTCAATCTCTTGCTTTTGCTCCAGTGTTTTATACTGTACTTCAAGCTCATTTACTTGCTGTTTATTTTGACTTACTAAAATTTCATTATTAACACGATTTAATTGCGTCATTAAAGCATGTGCATTTTTATAATCTCCTGTTGAAGCATAGGCGTTTTGAAGTCCTAAAATAGCTCTTCTTTCTATCTCTAAATTTGCCCATTGTATGGAGTTTATATATACTGTAGATAGTATTTTTTTAGCATTTTCATAGTCTTTTTCTTTTAAATAAAGAATGCCTAATGTATTTCCTGTCTTGGCATACAATGTAAAAAAACCTTTAGATAACGACTCATTAAAAACATAATAACAAACATCTAGAGCTTCTGTTATTTTACCTTCTTCTTTCAATACTTTTCCTAGCCACAAATCAGTTTCTAAAGCTTCTTTAACAAACCCCTCGGCCACGTAGTGTAATCTAGCTTTATTATAATTTTCTTTTGCTTTCTCATACTCTCTTTGAGTATAATAAATAAACCCTAGTTCATAAAAAGCATCGTGTTTTAATTTTTCGTTTGGAGCATTTTCAATGCATTCTTCTATAATTGCCTTTCCTTCCTCTTCTTTTCCTCTAACATACTTTACAGCTCCTAATCCTATTCTATTTTTAACAAATAATTCATCGTCCGGTTTATTATTTGAGTGCTCTATTCCTTTAAAATACCATTTCAAAGCTTCATCAAAAAGTCCCTTTTCTAACTTTCCTTCAGCCACTATACTAGAAACCTTTGATAAATGATTTTCTTTATCTATCAATTTATTCTTAGTTGTTTCCGTATACAGTTTATTTCCATAGTATATAATGGAATCTAAATTTCCTTTTTCTCGATGAAACTCTATAAGATCAAATGTCGCATCATATTTAGCTTTGAAGTCTTTTGCCTTATTTATTTTTGAAAAAAGAGAATCATTAGGTATTGTGGGGTTTACACCAAAAGCCTTAAATCCTTGTACTCCCACCGACTGCGACATTCCTTCTAAAGCAAAAAACAAAAGAACTGTGATTATAACTTGTTTTGCAAATAACAACCTCATTTCTTTTTTTAAGTTACCTGTTCTCATCTCAATTATTAAATCTTTTCTATAAACAATAAGAACCGCTAAAATTACATAACATTTTTATTTCTTAATTAACTATTAACAACTTTATTATATACTCTTCATTTCCAAAACAGAAGCAGTTTTTATAAAAAAAACAAAAATTATTTTTTATAGTTAGGAAACCTAACTATATTTGTATCAAAATTTAAAATCAATATAATTATGAGTAAATCTATTTTTTATCACGCAGGTTGCCCTGTTTGTGTAAGCGCAGAACAAGACATTATTAACTTAATTGGTTCTGATAATGTTGAAGTAGTTCATTTTGGAGAAGACAAAAGTCGAATTTTAGAAGCAGAAAATGCTGGTGTAAAATCTGTCCCTGCTTTGGTAACTCCTACTGGTAATGTTCTCCATATTAATTTTGGAGCATCAATGGACGAAGTAAAAGGATAATTTTTTTGCTCTATAAAGTTAGGATTCCTAATTTTGTAGAGCTTTTAATATTATAAATATATAATAAAATGAAAGCAGCTGTTTGGGATACCTACGTAACTAAAAAAGATAATACAATAATGCATTTTGATATTATTGTGCCTTCTAGCAATAAAGACACTAACATAATTTTCAACTATGGTAAGGAATATTTAAAAACTAAAGGATTAGAAAACCTTGAACTATCTTCAAAAGAATGTGTATTTTGCCATATTGAAATACTCAAACCCGAATGGGAAGATGCTATACATAAAAAAGGGTATTTTATATACGAAATGGAAAACTGTAATTAATGAAATCTCCTTTTGACTTAAACCAGCAAAACACTAAAATTGAAAGTAAAATAGTTGTAGCTTTAGAACGAATTTCTGAAGCTTTTAGAGTACTTCTTTGGAGCGAAAGCAAGGAGAATTCTTTAAGCCCTATCCAAATTCAAATCCTAATTTTTTTACTATTTCACTCTGAAGAAAAATGTAAAGTGAGTTATTTAGCTGAAGAGTTTAACATGACTAAAGCTACTGTTAGTGATAGTATTAGGGTTTTATTAAAAAAAGAATTAGTTCAAAAGTTTCATAACCCCAACGATACTAGAAGTTATATTATTGGTCTAACTGAACAAGGAAAACAAATAGCTGAGAAATCAGCTAACTTCACTTTCAATATTGAAAAACCTTTGAGTTCATTACCTGAAGATCAAAAAAAAGACATACTAACAGGACTCTTAAAAGTAATATACCAGCTAAATCAAGCAGGAGTTATAACTATTCAAAGAATGTGCTATACTTGCTCTTTTTACCAACATGAAAATAATGAGCATTTTTGTAAACTTTTACAATCTAAACTAGCCTCTAAAGAGTTAAGAATTGATTGTCCTGAACATGAATTTAAGAGTTAATACTTTAAAGCATCAACTCTATACTTCCTAAGGGTATGTTAAAAAGCTTATTTTATTGCATACAACATTTTATTTTTGACAAAAAAATACAAAATGGCTATACATAACTTGATTCTTCAATCGAAAGAAACAACTATAGAACTAGATAAAATTCATCTTAGCGATGAAAACAAAAATACGCTACATCAACTATTAAAAGAATTTAAACACGTTGCTGTTTTAGATAGATACAAACTGCCTGTTGATAATAAAGTCTTATTATTTGGTCATACTGGTTGTGGTAAAACTACCACCGCTAAGGCTATTGCCAAAAAGCTTGATAAAAAAATTATCATACTTAATTTGGGTAGCATTGTTTCTTCAAAACTAGGAGAAACAGCTAAAAACATTTCCGAAGTTTTTAAAAAAGCTACTAGAGAAAGCGCTGTTTTATTTTTAGATGAATTTGACTACATAGGTAAAGCTCGTGATTATGACAGCAAAGATTCTAGCGAGATGAAACGATTGGTAAATACTATTATTCAACTTGTAGATCAACTTCCAAATGACGTTTTATTAATTGCTGCCACAAATCACTCTAGTGTTATTGACACTGCTCTTTTAAGACGTTTTCAATTAAAACTAAAATTCGAAGCACCTAGTGAATCGGATTTAGATAACTATTATGAGACTTTGCTGCAACAATTCCCGGAAGAGTTTAGAGAAGTAAATCGTATATATGATATATCGTATGCAGAAGCTAAAGACATTACTCTTCGAGCTGTAAAGAATAAAATTATTGAAAAAGAAGAACTAAACAATCAATTAGTAAATGGATACTATTCAAAACAACCTTAGCATTATTCATCAAAGAATACAATTTGCTTGTAAGAAAGCTAATAGAAACCCAGAAGATGTTCGTTTATTGTTAGCTACTAAAACGGTAGATACAGATAAAATAAACTTTGCTTTAGAACAAGGAGAAAACCTAGTTGGTGAAAACAAAGTACAAGAGCTAAAACAAAAATGTAATGCAATAAAACACCTGCAACCTGAAGTTCATTTTATAGGTCATTTACAAAGTAACAAGATTAAAGAAGTTATAAAATGGGCTAGTTGTATTGAATCTATCGATCGCTTATCTGTCGCTCAAAAATTGCATCAACGCTTAACTTTTGAGGAAAAAGAAATTGATGTATACATACAAGTAAACACGTCTTTTGAAGAAAGTAAGTTTGGAGCTAAACCAGAGGAAACTATTGAATTAGTAAAAAAGATATCTGAATTCAAAAATATTCATATAAAAGGATTAATGACCATTGGTTTGCTGAGCTCGGAATCAGATGAAGTTCGAAAATGTTTCCAACTTTTAAAGCAACTTCAAGAAGAAATCAAAGCACTACAAATTCCTAATGTAGAAATGAATGAACTCTCTATGGGAATGAGTGGTGATTTAGAAATTGCTATAGAAGAGGGCGCTACTATTGTACGTGTTGGAACAGCTATTTTTGGAGAACGAATATACCCTGACAGCTATTACTGGAACGAAACAAAAAGTAACACTTAGTTTTTCTGTACTCTTTTTAGGTTTAACAAATCAATCGGATTAATTCCTAAACCGGTAACATTATTTTGTGTAAAGCGAATTACCTCATCGTAATATAACGGTACAATTGGTGCTTCAGCAATAATAATACTATCCATTTTTTGGTATAACTTATAACGTCTTTTTATAGCTACTTCTTTGATAGATTGTTCATACAAAGTATCAAAAAAGTCATTTTTAAAATGTGTATAGTTAGGCCCATTAGGAGTAAAATTTTTGCTGTAAAATAGCGATACATAGTTTTCCGCATCAGGGTAATCAGCAATCCAACTTGCTCTAAAAATAGGCAACTTTCCATTTGCTTTTCCTTGACGCAAGGTTGAAGGCGGAATCACATCTACTTTGGTAGCTACTCCTATTTTTTGTAATTCACGTTGAATAAACTCGCACAAATCTAAATAATTGCTGTTCGTTGTAATGGCTATTTGTGGATTCTCATCTCCTGTCTCTTCTTTGTATTGTGCTACTAACCTCTTCGCTTCTTCAGGTTTGTATGAATATCCTTGTTGGTTATTGAATGAAGGCAATCCTTTCGGGATGAATCCACTTGTAGCAGGACTCCCAATTCCGTTTCTTAAGAACTTAATCATCTTCTCCCTATCAAAACCATAATTGATGGCTTGTCGTATCAATTTTGATTTTGTTGGATGTTTCTCTTCTCCATCTAAGTAAATTCCTAAATATTCTGTGTTTAAATACGCTCCTGTTTGCATATTGATTGTAGAAGCATATTTCTCTTTTAAAGTTCCATCAGTGTTTAGAATATCATCTTTATACGAAGCGTCCAAACTCTTCATAAAGTCAATATTTCCTTGGATAAACTGTAAAAACTCACTTTGTTTGTCTGGTAAAAAAGTAACAGCAACCGACTCTAAATACGGAAGTTGTTTTCCATTTTCATCCTTTTCAAAATAGAGTGGATTTTTTCTCAATACCAACTTAGTATTTTCAACCCAAAGTTTAAAATGAAAAGGTCCTGTTCCAATCGGATTTGCTCTAAACTCATTCCCAAAATAATCAATAGCTTCTTTTGGTACAACCGAGCAATATTTCATAGCCAGCAGCCCTAAAAAAGGTGGAAAAGGTTGCTTTAAATTGATGGTAAAAACAGAATCGTTCTCTGCTTTGAATTTTTCTACATTTTGTAATACCCAACCTCCTGGAGACGCTACATTCTTATCAAGTAATCTATTAAAAGAATATTCAAAGTCTTGGGCTATTACATTTCTCGTAGAATCTTTTCCAAATAATTCATGCTTATGAAATAACACGTCATTTCTTAACTCAAACTGATAGGTTTTTCCATCTTCAGAAACTGTCCAGTTTTTTGCTATCGAAGGTTGTACTTGTAAACTATCATCTAATTCTACCAATCCGTTATATAGTTGGTTGACTCCCCAAATATTTCGCTGATCTTTTGCAAAAGCAGGATCTAATGAAGTAATATTTGAGTGCTCATTATAACGAAAAACCTGATTGTTTGTATATTTTGATTTCTTTTTAGTACAAGAAAAAAGAAACAATAAGGCTATTAATACAACTAATTTATTTCTTTTTACGTTTATTTTTATAGTAGGTTTTATCTGCAATGTATATGGTTTTAGAAACTTCTGCAAAAACAACAGTTTTATCTTGGTTCGTTATTTTAATATCTTTTATTAAATTGATTTCCTGTTCATTTTTAACCTGCTTTTTTATTTGTTTTATTTCATCTTCAGAAAAAATAAAATCTACATAAGCATCTTGCTTTACAGGTCTTTTAAATAATATTGTTGCAGCTTTATCCCAAACTACATAAGTATCTCCAAGAATATTTATTAACTGAATCATAAAAATAGGATCGGTTGCAGAAAATAAGCTCCCTCCAAAAATAGATCCTACGTAATTCTTATTCTTATAAGTAATAGGAATTTTTACTTGCGCTTTTAACAAATCTTCAGAAACATAATTTATTTTCCCAGTAGATCTTCTATACATGGGAGAAATATTGAATCCATACTTAAAAATAGTACTTTGTTTAAAAAACCTTTTTAAAAAATTAGAAATTGTTGCGTACATACCTATCCTTTTTCAAAACCATACTCTCGTTCTACTTTACATATACGTAGTTGATATTTTTTATACCACCTTTCTCTTCCTTTATTTCTAGCTTCAGTATGCTCTACATTATTTCTCCATTTTACAATAGCATCCAAACTTTCCCAATAAGAAACCGTAATGCCTACATTGCTCCTTGTCGACTCAACACCTAAATACCCATCTTGTTCTTTAGCTAAATTGTCCATTTTTTCAGCCATCTCATAATATCCTTCTGTATCATCTGAAAGAGTTGTCGTGAAAATTACTGCGTAATATGGAGGTTTTAAATTATCTACTATCATAAAATTAGTTCATATTTTGTTTCTGGTAGACCAATATCATCACTTATAAATTTCTCTACCGCAACAAAGTTGAATCGTTCTAATATTTTAGCGGAAGCAACATTTTCATCCACCACACACCCTATAAGTTTTTTCATTCCAATAGATTTACAGTACTGTATTAATCCTTCACAAAGTTCAGTTGCAAAACCATTTCCCCAGTATCGTTCTATAAACCGATATCCTATTTCATCATTTCCTTCTTCATCTTTTACCAAAGCAACCGTGCCTACAAAATTATTGTCTGACTTACGTTCTATGGCATATATCCAAAAATCATTTTCTTTATTAGTGTATCGTGCTATAAGCTGTTCTAAATCCTCTTTACTTTCTTCTAAATCTTTAGGTTCCCCAGTGGCGTATTGCAATACTTTCGGATTGCTTTCTAGCTCATAAAAAGGTTCTATATCAACAACTTGAAGCTTTCGAATAAGTAATCTTTTCGTTTCAAAAATCATGAATATTATCGTACTTTTGCAAACCCAAAACTGCTTTAAGCAGTCGTAGATTAAATAAACTATACGAACTTCTAAAAAATTAAAGACTTGTACAAGGCTTTTGTTTTTTATTTAGGATAGAGAAAAGATGAATGTAGATAAGAAAGTAGCTTTTTACACCTTAGGTTGTAAATTAAATTTTTCAGAAACCTCAACCATTGCCAGAAACTTTGTTAATGAAGGGTTTGAGCGTGTTGAGTTTGAAGAGGAAGCAGATATATATGTAATTAATACTTGTTCGGTAACAGACAATGCTGATAAGCGCTTTAAAAGCATTGTAAAATCTGCCTTAAAGAAAAATGAAGAGGCTTTTGTTATTGGTGTAGGATGTTATGCGCAATTAAAACCTGAAGAATTAGCTGCTGTTGATGGTGTAGATTTAGTATTGGGTGCTACGGAAAAGTTTAATGTAACTAGCTATATTAACGACTTAACCAAAAATGACATTGGTGAAGTACATTCTTGTGAAATTGAAGATGCCGATTTTTATGTAGGTTCGTATTCTATTGGAGATCGTACCCGTGCTTTCTTAAAAGTGCAAGATGGTTGTGACTACAAATGTACTTACTGTACGATACCGTTAGCACGTGGAATTTCTCGAAGTGATACGTTAGAAAACGTATTGAAAAATGCCAAAGAAATTTCTGAAAAAGGGATTAAAGAAATTGTTTTAACAGGAGTAAATATTGGTGACTACGGAAAAGGTGAATTCGGTAATAAAAAACACGAACATACCTTTTTAGAGTTGGTACAAGCTCTTGATAAAGTAGAAGGAATTAACCGTTTACGAATCTCTTCAATTGAACCTAACTTATTAAAAGATGAAACAATTGATTTTGTTTCCAACTCAAATACGTTTGTTCCTCATTTTCACATTCCTCTACAATCAGGAAGTGACACACTTTTAAAGAAAATGAAGCGTCGCTATTTACGTAAAGTATATACTGATAGAGTTGCAAAAATTAAGGAAGTAATGCCTAACGCTTGTATTGGTGTAGATGTTATTGTTGGGTTCCCTGGTGAAACAGATGAATTGTTTTTAGAAACCTATAACTATTTAGCTGATTTAGATATTTCTTACTTACACGTTTTCACGTATTCTGAAAGACCAAATACTGAAGCTAACGAAATGGATGGTGTGGTTCCAAAGAAAACACGTGCAAAACGAAGTAAAATGCTGCGTGGATTATCTGTTAAAAAACGTAGAGCTTTTTATGAAAGTCAGTTAAGTAACACGTTAACTGTTTTATTTGAAAGTGAGAACAAAGAAGGGTATATCCACGGGTTTACAGAAAACTATGTAAAGGTTAAAGCTCCTTGGAATCCTGAATTAGTGAATACATTACATACAGTTACGTTAACAAAAATTGATGAAGATGGTTTAGTTCGTTTTGATTTTGTAGATACTGAAGTTATTGCTTAACTTGTCAACTAGTTCACTCAATCAAAAAAACTACCTATGAAGTATTTATTATACTCTTTTTTAGCCTTAGGAATCTCTTGTGGTATTCCTAAAAAAGGTTCTGAAACCAAATTAACAGAGCCAACTGAAAAAGTAATAATTGCTAAAGAAGAAGCTACTAAACCTATGGCTTCTCAAAATCAACTGATTGTTGTTCTTAAAAACGCTAAAAGTATTGATGATGTAAAATCACTTATAAAAAATAGCGGTTTAACTTGGAGTAAAATGGCTTATGAAACAGGTGCTTCAAAAATAGGTATTGTTGAAGTTCCAGAAGGGAAACGTGATTTTTGGATTGATAAATTACAAGAAAGTGGTGAGTTCAGATTGATTGATGCCAACACCGATGAAAAATTAACTAACATTATTTCCGAAGAAAAAAACAATCTTTTAAGAATTACTAAAACTCAATGTTTTGGTGACTGTCCAGTATATACTGTTTCCATTGATAAAGAAGGAAACGTTGTTTACAACGGAGTAGAATATGTACTTGTAAAAGGTATTCAGAAATTTACGCTTTCTGAAAAACAACTACAGGAGTTAAACGAAAAACTTACTAAAAAGGATTTTAAAAATTTTAAAGACGCTTATAACAATCCTAGAATACCTGATTTATCTAGCACTTACATAGTTCATGATGGAAAACAAATTTTAATTCGTTTATGGAAAGATATTCCTGATGAACTTATTGATATACATGAATATATAGATGGTATTTTATTAGACAAAAAGTTTATTGAATAATGCCTAAAACTCACTTATATTTTGTTCCTGGTTTAGCTGCCAATACCAAAATATTTGAGCGTATTTCTTTACCAGAAGAACATTTTGAATTACACTTTTTAGATTGGATGCTTCCAACATCTATCGATGAAAGTATTGAAGAATATGCCGAACGATTATGTGCTAAAATCCAACATAAAAACCCTATCTTAATTGGGGTCTCTTTTGGGGGAATTATCGTACAAGAGATGAGTAAAATTATTGATTGTAAAAAAATAATTATAATTTCTAGCGTTAAAAACAATAAAGAGTTTCCCAAACGTTTTAAATTAGTACAAGTAACAAAAGCCTATAAACTTTTCCCTTCAAAAGTTATTTCAAATATTGAAAGTTACGAACGCTACTTTTTTAATGATTATTTAAAAAAACGAGCTGAGCTATATAAAATATATTTATCCATAAGAGATAAAAAGTATTTGCAATGGGCTATATACAACGTATTACATTGGAAGCAAGAAAAATCAATTCCTGGAATAGTACATATTCATGGAAAAAAAGACGAGGTTTTTCCTATAAAGTATATCAAAAACGCAATTGAAGTTGAAAATGGTACACATGTGATGATACTGACCAAGTCAAAAACTATTTCTGAAATATTAAAAAAGGAATGTTTTTTGATGGATTAATACCATTACACAACTTGACAAAAACTAAAAGAACAAATGAACAAATCAATCCGTTTCTTATCTATCTTAACTATAGTATTTGTTGGAATTTTATTTACCAATACTATAAGTAAATCAAACGAACCTACCATTAAAAATGTGGCAGAAAGCTATGAGGTTAAGGCTTTAAAACTACCTAACGATTTAAATTTAGCTGGAGAACGAGTTCCTATTGAAAAACCCGACATTAAAGAACGAATGGATCGCGAGCTTTTAGTAAACACCTATTGGCAGTCTAATGGATTGTTATTAATAAAACGTGCTAATAAATACTTTCCTATTTTAGAACCTCTACTAGAAAAATATGGCTTACCTGACGATTTTAAGTTTTTAGCCTTGGCTGAAAGTGGATTTATTGATGAAACATCACATGTAGGAGCTGCTGGTATGTGGCATTTTATGAAACAAACAGGAAGAGAATATGGATTAGAAATTAATAGTAATGTTGATGAACGTTACCATATTGAAAAATCTACTAAAGTAGCTGCTGAATATTTAAAGAAATCAAAAGAGCGTTTCGGTTCTTGGACACTTGCGGCAGCAGCTTACAATGCAGGCAACTACGGTATTTCAAAAAGATTAGATGCTCAAGGTGTAACCAGTTATTATGATGCTTTATTACCTGATGAGACTGAACGATATGTATTCAGAATTTTAGCCTTAAAAGAAATCATCTCAAATCCAGAAAAATACGGTTTCACATTCGATAAAGAAGATTTGTACACGTTACCTGAAACTTACACTGTAAAAGTAGATACAGCCATTACTGATATTGCTTTGTTTGCTAAAAAGTTTGGTACTACCTATAAAGATTTAAAACTACACAACTCTTGGTTGAGAGAAAACAAATTAAATAATAAGAGTAGAAAATTATACGAAATTAAAATTCCTGTTCAGTAATGAGTAAAGTAATGCCCTATTTTTATCTTGTTTTTGGTTTGGTAATACTATTTGATGGTGTTACTCAATTTTTAGAAAACAAAGAGATATACAAGTTGCTTTTCTCTTGGACAACGACGGATAAATATTTTTACTTAGGTATAAAAATTATCTTTAGTTTATTCTTCTTTTTTACTGGATATAAGAGGTTTAAAGCAAAAGCATAAAACAAAAAAGCGCATTCTTTCGAATGCGCTTTTTGTTTATTTACTATTTATTTTCTATTGAAAATCGGTGTTTAATTTTATGTAATCTAAGAATTCACGCTTGGTTTCTTTGTTTTTAAATGCTCCACCAAACTCAGCAGTTACTGTACTACTTTCAATATCTTTAATACCACGTGAGTTAACACATAAATGTTTAGCATCTATAACACAGGCAACATCTTGCGTTCCTAATGCTTCTTGCATTGCTTGTACTACTTGCATTGTTAAACGCTCTTGTACTTGCGGACGCTTAGCATAATACTCTACAATACGATTCATCTTAGATAAACCGATTACTTTACCATTTGAAATATACGCCACATGTGCTCTACCAATAATTGGTAATAAATGATGCTCACATGTTGAATATACAATAATGTTTTTTTCAACTAACATTTCACCGTACTTGTACGTATTGTCAAATGTAGAAGGCTCTGGTTTGTTTTCAGGATTTAATCCCATAAACAACTCATTCACGAAAGCTTTAGCTACTCTTTTAGGAGTACCTTGCATACTATCGTCTGTTAAATCCATTCCTAAGGTTTCAAGAATTTCTCTAACGCTCTCTTGAATTTTTTCAATTTTTTCCTTGTCAGAAATATCGAAAGCATCTGCACGTAAAGGCGTTTTAGCCGATGTACCAATGTGGTTCTCTCCTATTTCATCTATGCTATCGTCATTCATTTTGTTGTTGTTCACTTCAAACATTTCTATCTAAAATTAGTAGGGCGCAAATTTACAACATTGTTGGTAATTTACTGCACTTTATTTATCAATTCGTCTAAAGAACAAGTAGTTTGCTCTCCTGTCGACATATTTTTAACAACAAGCGTACCATTTTCAACGGTTGTCACTACAAACTCAATTTCTCTATTTGTAGCGTATTTCCATTGCTTCTTTTGCTGATTGTTACTGCTTGCCACATCTGGATACATTTCTGACTTGATATTATTTTGTCTTAATGTTTTTATGGCTTTTATTTTATCTAAACTCTCGTTTTCGTCAAAGTTTAAGAACAATACTTTAGGTTTTGGTAATTCTACTGCTTCAAACAGTCCTAATTCTTCCATCACCAAGTAAATTCTATCCAACCCGAAAGATATTCCTACTCCAGAAACATCTTTTAAACCGAAAATACCTGTCAAGTCGTCATAACGACCTCCACCTCCGATAGAACCCATTTTTACACCTTCTGGAGCGGCTACTTCATAAATAGCTCCTGTATAATAGTTCAATCCTCTAGCTAAGGTTACATCTAATTCTAAACTAGCTGAATCTAGCCCGATGCTTTCTACATTATCAACCACAGTTCTTACATCAGCTACACCTTGTAATCCT
Organism: Tenacibaculum mesophilum; assembly: GCF_003867075.1. Classification (NCBI taxonomy): domain Bacteria; kingdom Pseudomonadati; phylum Bacteroidota; class Flavobacteriia; order Flavobacteriales; family Flavobacteriaceae; genus Tenacibaculum; species Tenacibaculum mesophilum. The sequence goes on from NZ_CP032544.1 coordinate 1,379,887, forward strand.
TCTTCCGATTCTTGTAACATAGCCTCTAAAGAAGCTAACTTATCTTGATTACTTCCTGAAAAGTTAAATAACGGATCAACTTTTTCAATGGCTTCAGCAGAAATTCCTTTCTCCAACATCTCCTTAACCACACCGTCTTTTCCTATTTTATCTAACTTATCTAAAGCAACTGTAAAATCAATCAGTTTGTCTGATGCTCCAATTACCTCAGCAATTCCAGACAAGATTTTTCGGTTATTGATTTTGATAGTCGTACCATTTAATCCTAACTTACTAAAAACTGTATCATATAATTGAACGAATTCAACTTCTTGCCATAATGAAGTACTTCCTACCACATCGGCATCACATTGATAAAACTCACGGAAACGTCCTTTTTGAGGTCTATCTGCTCTCCAAACTGGTTGAATTTGGTAACGTTTAAACGGAAACGTAATTTCGTTTTGGTGTTGTACTACGTAACGTGCAAACGGTACTGTTAAGTCGTAACGTAAGGCTTTATCAGAAATTAAACTTGTATCCTTATTTATAACTTTCTTAATATAAAAATCAAAAATATTTGAGTCAAAGAAAACATTGCTTTTAATTCCTTTTTCTATATCATCAATTATTATTATTGCTAAAACTTCATTTTTTTCTTTAAAAAAGTTTTTAAAATCATTCTTGAGATTCTTAAAAAGTTTATTATTGTTAAAACTTGTAGTAGTTTCATTTAAAGAATCTGACAAATATCTTTTAATATCCTCTTTTTTACTCTCTTCAGTTGTTAATTTCCATACTTCACCATTCTCTTTTATTACTCTTACACGTTTAACGACTTTCTTTAGAATTCCTTTTAAAGTACTTTGAAAAAATTCAAAACTATTAAAGTCTGTTTTTACCTTACTTAAATAATCACCAGAATTCAAGATTTTAAAAATCAATCTATCCCCTTCTTCTCCATACTTCCCCATTAATGTAGAAGAGTTTTCAAAACTTGGCGTTTCAATAGGTTGAAATCCGAAATTTTCAAACGAATGTTTTATCGTATTAAAAATATAGTTTCTCTTTGCTACTTCTGTTGATGAAAAATCTCTTGTTCCTTTTGGGATTCCTGGTTTCATTTTTTTTTGTTAATTATGAATTATGAATTTTTAATTATGAATTTATTGATAATTCGTAATTATTAATTCGTAATTTGATTTGCGTTTTAGCCTGCAAATATCCGAAAAATTATGAAGAAAAATGTTATTTAGCTCTCGCTTTATTTTTGCGTTTTAAACGGTAAATTGTAGCGTTTAGCTCAAAGCCTAAGAGAAGAATAATTGCGTTTAACCACACAAAAAGCATTAAGATTAACAGCGTACCAATTGAACCGTATAGCTGATTGTATTGCGCAAACTTTACTACATAAATTCCAAATAAGTAAAAAGTAAACATAGATACTACGGTAGTTAAAATAGCACCTGGTGAAAAGAATTTTACTTCTTTCCCTTGTTTAGTTCCGTATCTAAAAAGTAGCGATACAATGGTAAAAATCATTACTAAAAACAAGAAACCTCTTCCGTAGTAAAACAAATCTAAATCTCCTGTGTTTAGCCATCCTATTTTATGGATTCTTGTTAGCGCTATTTGATAAAAAATAATCAATGTTACCGTTACAATTAAGAAGAAAGACATGAGTAATGATACCGCTAAGGAAACAAAATAAGCTCTAAAAACGCTTCTCATTTCTGTTACATGGTAAGAATATTCAAATCCACCAAATATGGCGTTTACACCATTTGTCATTAAAAAAATAGAGGCTAAAAAACCGAATGATAACAATCCTCCGTACTGATTGTTAATAATATCTTTTATCACAAAATCTACCGCTTCAAAGGTTTTTGGTGGTAACGCCTCTTGCATTAATGAGAGTAGTCCGTCTTGGAACCCATCAATTGGGATGTATGGGATGAGTGTTAAAATGAATAATAAGAATGGAAAGATTGCCATAAAGAAACTAAAAGCAATACCTCCTGCCCTTGTTGTTAATGCTCCTTTTACAATACCGATAACATACATTTCGAGTACATCATACAAAGACATTCCTTCTAACCCCGGAATTTTAATTTTCTTTCCAAAGGCTACGAGCCAGTTTATTACTGGAATTTTCTCAAGGCTTTCTTCTATCTGTTTAGTCATTTTCTTTTTAGTTGCAAAGTGTTTCTAGTTTCAGAGATTCTAAGATGCAAAGTGTCATTGGTTCCTGAGGTTTAAAGATGCTAAGTTTTTTTAGTTTCAAAGTTGAATAGTGTTACTGTATCAAAGTTGCATAGTTTTTATCGTTTTTCCTTTAACTTTCTTATTAAACTTGATAGCATTCTTTCTATCTCTCTTGATTCCTCATAAAGTCTGTCAAAAGATTCTTTTGAAATATACTCTAAGTTTGAAGAAATTTCAAGTTGCGTTTGTAATTCAAACAACGAAGCTATTCCAATATTTAAAAACCGAATAAAATCTCCTAAACTTTGTCTTCCAAACCCTTCAGAAATATTACTTGGTACTGAAACTGCGCTTCTTCTCATTTGTGAAGTTAGTCCAAAAACTTCTTCCTTAGGAAAATTATTAGATATTTTATAAACCTCTGTTACAAAACCCATCGATTTTTGCCAAACCAATAAATCTCTGAATGTTTTTATACGTGTTTTCTCTTTCATTTTATACTTTTCTTTTTCACTTTGCTTCTATAACTCTTAGAAACTTTGCCTCTTTCTAACTTTACTTCTCAGCATCTTTGCTACTTCAATAACCCCAACCACATTACTCCACCACAATATCATATTTATATAACAATCCTACAATATTCTCATTGGAAAATTTAGCTTTTTTAATACTATTATTTTCAGGGTCGATCGCAAAATTAGTGGCAGTTGTAAGATCTGCTTTTTCTAAATTCGTCTGATCAAAAATTGCTCCTTTTAAATCACAATCTTTAAAGAGACTTCTACTTAGGTCAGCTTCAACAAAATCTACTTCTTGCAAATTACAACTTATAAATTTTGTAGTAGGAATTTTTAATTGGTAAAAAGAAGATAAGTTTAATTGGCAGTTGTGAAAGCTCATTTCTAGCAAAAAGTTGTTGCATTCATTAAACTTTACCCCAACCATTTTACAGTTTTCAAAAGTGCAATCTTTAAAAAAAGTGTTATTTACCACTGTATTACTAAAATTACAGTTGATAAACTCACACTCTAAAAATTCAATATTTGAAGCATGTACGTTCTCGAAATTGCAATTCTCGAACGTACAGCTGTCATATTCTCCTTTGTTGATTTTTGTTAGTGTAAAATCAACTTTTGTAAATGTTTCGTTGTCAAAGAAATCATTCATTTATTGTAATCCTCTCGCTTTTAACATTGGTTCAGCTTGTGGATCTCTTCCTGCAAAAACTTTATACATTTCTGCATAGTCCATCGTGTTTCCTTTCGATAAGATTTGCTCTCTAAACTTCTGACCGTTTTCTCTAGTTAACAATCCGTTGTTTTTAAACCAATCATAGGCATCGTGACTTAACATTTCTGTCCATAAATACGAGTAGTATCCTGCACCATATCCTCCGCTAAAAATGTGTGCGAAATATGTTGAACGGTATCTTGGTGGCACCTCATCAATCTTCAATTTCATTTTAGCTAATGCTTCTTCTTCAAATTTAGCTACATCTTCAATGTTTGTATCTGCTGATATGGTGTGCCATTGCATATCTAAATTAGAAGATGCTAAGTTTTCAATAATTGAATATCCTTGATTGAACGTTCCTGCATTCTTAATTTTTTGTAATAACGCATCTGGTATCACTTCTCCTGTTTTATAATGTAAAGCATAGTTATTTAATACCTCTGGATGTGTTGCCCAGTTTTCATTGAACTGCGATGGAAATTCTACAAAGTCTCTTGCAGTACTTGTTCCTGAAATTGATGCATATTTTTGATTTCCGAATAAACCGTGTAACGCATGTCCGAACTCATGGAAGGTAGTTTCTACATTATCAAAGCTGATTAATGCTGGTTCTCCTTCTGCTGGTTTAGGGTAGTTACAAACATTGTAAATTACTGGTTTTTGTCCTCTTATTTTCGATTGTTTTACAAAAGCTCCCATCCACGCACCACCGCGTTTACTGTCTCTTGCAAAGAAGTCTCCGTAGAACAATCCTAACTTGCTTCCGTCTTCTTCAAAGATTTCATACACTACTACATCTGGGTGATAGGTAGGAATATCGGTACGCTTTTTAAAGGTGATTCCGTATAATTTTGTAGCCGCATAAAACACACCTTTTTCTAATACGTTGGTTAACTCAAAGTATGGTTTTACCTCGTCTTCATTTAAGTTGTATTTAGACTTACGTACTTTTTCAGCAAAATGATTCCAATCGTATGGAGCTAAGGTAAAATCGTTTCCTTCTTTATTGATTTCTGCTTGAATTTCTTTCGTTTCAGCAGCTACTTTTGATAACGACCCTGGAATTAATCCGTTGAACATTTCAAATACTTTATCTGGTGTAGATGCCATTGTTCCTTGTAAACTCCAGCTTGCAAAGTTGTCAAAACCTAAGATTTGCGCTTTCTTAGCACGTAACGAAGCCATCTTTTTTACTAAGTCGCTTGTGTTATACTCACCTGCATCAGTTCTGTGAATTGATTTTTCGAACAATTGTTTACGAACTTCTCTATTTTCTAAAGTTTGTAATAAAGGTTGTTGTGTAGTGTTAATCAGTTGGATTTCGTACTTACCGTCTTTTTCTAAACCTTTAATTGTTTCTTCTGAAAGTCCTTTTAACTGTTCTTTATCGGTAACTGTTAACCCTCCTTTTTTACTCGCGTCTAGTAACTTTTTTCCGAAGTCATTAGATAAGCTTGCTAATTCTGCATTGATTTCTTTTAACTCGTTTTTCTTTTCTTCAGATAAGTTAGCTCCTGCTTTTACAAACTTTTTATATTGTTCTTTTACCAAGTGTTTAGACTCAGCATCCAATTCTAGATTCTCTAAATTATCATGTACTGCTTTTATTTTTTCAAACAACTTGGTGTTTAATAAAATTTCATCGTTGTGTTTAGAAAACTTAGGTGCTAATTCTTTTTGATTGTCTTTAATCGTATCGTTTGTATGTGCTCCTGCTAATGCATAAAAAACAGCCGTAGCATTGTCTAACGTTTTGCTACTTTCTTCAAGTGCAGCAATGGTATTTTCAAATGTTGGTGCTTCTGTGTTTGCTATAATTTTAGCTATTTCTTCATTTTGAACTTCCATACCTTTTAAAATTGCAGGCATAAAGTGTTCGTTCTTTATTTTAGTAAAATCTGGTGCTCCAAAGTCTAAAGAACTTTTTACTAATAATGGATTTTCTACCATGTTTGAAGTGGTTTCTTTTTTAGTTTGCTCTGTTTTACACGACATAGCTACTACTAGCGTTGCTATGAGTAATAGTTGTTTTTTCATGAGTTTTGGTCTTTATTATTCAAACAAAGTGAACGTAATTACCTGTTAAGATTACTTCGTTTCACTCGTAATGACGATTCTTAATTAATCAACAGCTTTTAAGCTTAAATCCATATTGTATACCGAATGTGTTAAGGCTCCAGACGAAATAAAATCAACCCCACACTCTGCGTATTCTCTAATGGTTTTTTCATTGATTCCTCCAGAAGATTCTGTTAAACATTGCTCTCCTATCATAGCTACCGCCTTACGGGTATCTTCATAGTTAAAGTTGTCTATCAAAATTCTGTACACACCTTCGTTTTGTAAAATCTCTTCGATTTCTTCTAGGCTACGTGCTTCTACAATTATTTTAATATCCAATCCTTTTTCTGCTAAGTACTTTTTGGTTTTGGTAATTGCTTGTGTAATTCCGCCAGCAAAATCGATGTGATTGTCTTTAATCATTACCATATCGTATAAAGCAAATCGGTGGTTTTCTCCGCCTCCTATTTTTACCGCCCATTTTTCCAAAGCACGAATTCCTGGTGTTGTTTTACGGGTATCTAACACCTTGGTTTTGGTTCCTTCTAACAAATTGGCAAAAAACTTAGTTTTGGTTGCAATAGCACTCATACGTTGCATTGCGTTTAGTACCAAACGTTCTGCCATTAAAATAGACTGTGATTTTCCTGATACATAAAAAACAATATCTCCGTACTTTACGGGTGAACCATCATTAATCAACGTTTCAACTTTTAAATCGGCATCTACATAGTTAAACACCATTTTAGCAAATTCTACTCCCGCTATTATACCTTCGTCTTTTACTAATAGTTTTGCTTTTCCTGTTGCATCGGCAGGGATGCATGATAATGATGTATGGTCTCCATCTCCTATATCTTCTCTAATAGCATTTGCTATAATTAAATCTAACTCTTTATTAAATTGTTCTTGTGAAATCATAGTATTGAATTGTTGAGGTAAAAATACAATTATTTTTAGTTCTCTGTTTTGAGTTTACTGCTTATTGTTGTGTAATTTTTACCGTTTCTTTACTAACAAAATTCTAAACCTGTTACAGGTTGTTTTTCACTTTCTACTACTTTGTGTGTATGGTATGTGTTTAGTTTATTTTTAGCGTATTATCTTACACTTTTTACATCGTACATTTTGATGAAATTTTGTTAATTCGAGTGAATTTTATGATTGAAATGAGTAAAATTTGTGTCGAGAATAAGAGTTATAACACTTAAATTAGTTCTCGATACTACTTTTGTTTTTTTATAATTTTAAAACATACATTAACGTCTGCAAATTAAGTACCCCTTTCCAACAACACGTTAAAAAACTAATAATCAAACATTAAAAACAAACACATAAGGAAAAACCTTACTTTTTTTACGGTTTTTTTTAAAAAAAAAATATTTTTATAAGATACCTTTGAAAAGATTTTTCCTTTACGGATTCCACTCTTTTAAAAAACACAATTGATTTTAAACTTTTAATTATAATATCATTTCGCGAAGGATAGACACAAAGGTGAGTGTCTTTAATAGTTCACCCAAAAAATAATTTATAAAATTTTATTATGCTAAACAAAATTGTTAATCTAAATGGAGTTACAATACTTAACAGGAAAGAACTTCACAGTATTGCTGGTTCAACTTGTAGAATTGCAGTAAGAAATGAAGATGGTTCTTTTAGACATTGGTCTGCAAAAGTTTATTCGGTAGAAGAAGCCCAATCTGCTTATCAACTTCAGCAAGAGTATAACGATGGTAGCTATGCTTCTGGGTATTGTTGTGCCTCTTGCTAAAAAGAACACAGTTTAAACTAATTTAAAGGAAAGGTTAAAAAAACCTTTCCTTTAATAATTAAAATTAAAAATGACGCTGATAAAACCTATTTCACTTGTGCTTTTTACTTTATTATTCTTCTCTTGTACCAGTAAAAAAAATAATGAAACTCCTAAACCTTTAAATGAATTAATTGTTTGCATAGAAAACTATTCTAATAATCAAATTGCATTAAGAAAAGAATCTAGTTATCAAAACATTGATAAAAGTCTCTATACATCAAAAAAGAAGATAGATACTATTAATATAAAATTAAATAAAGGTGAATTTATTTATTTAAGTCATAAAAAAATTGTTCCCGATACTCTCTTTTTAGGTAAAGGTGACAGCATAAAGATTAAAGCTTATGAAGACAGAATAGAATATATTGTTAACTCCTACAACCAAAATAACAAGCGATTTAAAGAAGTTTCACAAAAATTAAAGCAAGATAGCATCTATCAAAGCTTCAAAAAACAAATAGATTCCTTAACTAATATCTTTTATTCTATAAACCACAATAAAAGGCCGATGATTGGTAATAATGATTATCAAAAATTTGTTAGCTATCCTGTAAAAGTAAACAGAGGTATATATCCTTCTAAACATGAAGAAGAAAAAATTCTTTTTAAACTATTGAACAAACTTTACTTGTATAAAATTGATTTTTTTAAAAAACAAGAGCTACCTAATGATTTAAAAGAGCATTTAAGATATAAGTCTTTAATAGAATATAACAATAAATTAAAATTATTCTATCGTTATTTCAAATCAAAAGCTGCTAAAGGCAAACTCAATTCAACCATTTTTATAAACGACAGCCTTCTTTTAAACCCCTATTCCAAAACATTAATGCTTTCTTTCTTAAGAAAGAATGTAATTAAATCTAAACCTACCTATACTCGCTCAAGACAATACATTAACTATGTAGAGGCTTTTGATAATGCTCCTTTATATTTTAATGACTCACTTACAAAATATGCTCGGTTTTTAAGTATTGAAGCTATGATTAATTTTGGAGAATCTTTTAATGTTACTAGATCAAAATTTAATGAATTTAAAAACAAATACCAAGATGACAGATTAAATACTATTCTGGAAGACAAGTATTTACTTGATATTGATATATTTGAAAATATTAAGAATGATGTAAAACTTATAAATCATAATCAAGAAATAAGTTCTTTGAATGATTTAATAAAAAACAACAACGGTAATTACATATTTATCGATTTTTGGGCTAGTTGGTGTTTCCCATGTAGGGAATCTATGCCGGACTATCAAAAGGTGATACATAAATTTTCAAAAGAAAAAATCACTTTCCTTTACCTTTCTATTGACAAAAATAAAGACAGCTGGTTGAGCGCTGTAAAAACTGAAAATATGGAAAGTTATCAGCATAGTTATATGGTGCTAAATCAAGAGAGTGCAAACTTTTTAAAATCAATTAAACTGGTTAATATTCCAAGATATATACTTCTTGATAAACAAGGAAAAATCCTTCATGAAAATGCTCCTGGTCCTAAAGGTGATGAATTAACTGTTTTTTTGAATAAATACCTAAGTAAGTAATATTAAACCTAAACATATAAAAGTAAAAACCGAACATTTTAGTTCGGTTTTTTTAATAACTAAATATCAAAACCTTGCATGCATTATTCTTAAGGAAAAGAACTATAGCCTTTAAATTAGTTCTCAATAGTTCTACTGAGCGAAGTCGATGTATGATTTTCGTCCCTCAAAATCACTCGAACTGACAGTTTTCCATATTTCTGTCTCTAAAAGCATCAACTGGTTGGACACTCTTGATTTATTTTTTTGCTTTTACGACTGTTTTTTACTCCTTCTTGTTTGTTTTTTATATTTTGCTATCTAAATACTAACTGAATTTTAAAACTTACGTGTTGTAAAGATTAAGAAATCTTCTTTCAACTTATAACTACTCTTATATCATGGCTATAAACTATCCTTTTGGTCTTCCGTTAAAACATAATTTTGCTGAGTTTGTACACTACAACGGTTTATTTCTTCCGCATGAAACTGATAGAATTTTGAATTTATGGAGTGAGAATCAAAAAATTAAGGCTACGCTTAGCGGATCTGACACTTATGATGATGAGCTTAGAAAAAGCGATGTAATGTTTATTGAAAATACGCCTGAAACTGAATGGATTTACAACCGACTGGCGGGGTTGGCTATTCAGTGTAATAACGAACGATATTGGTTTGATTTGTTAGGTTTTCATAACAATTTGCAATTGGCTAGTTATACTGAGGGTGACTTTTTTGATTGGCATTTGGATTTTGGTGCGGGTGAAATTTCTGATAGAAAACTGAGTATTTCCATGCAATTATCTGACCCTGATGAGTATGAGGGCGGTGATTTACAGTTTATGCTGAATCAAAAAATTGTAAATGCTCCTAGAGAGAAAGGTACAATCATTGTTTTTCCTTCTTTTATGATGCATCGTGTTACTCCTATTACTAAAGGGATTCGTAAGTCTATTGTGGGTTGGGTTGCGGGGCCTCCGTACAGGTAGTGGTTACTCGCTAGTTGTTAGTTTTTAGTTATTAGTCCTTAGTTGTTAAGAATTCGTGATTTATTTCTATATAAAAGTTCTTACGATGTTGCGGCAGTTGCCTTTCATAAAAAGGTCTGCGCCGTAGTGTTAACGGAGTATGCCGTGATATCAGCGACCCGCGCCGTGGTGTCAACGGAGCATGCCGTGATATTAGCGACCCGTGCAACCTTTAATGACTCTTAAAACATCTTTTATTCCCTAAATAGCTGAGTTTATGGGATTCCGTAAGAGTTTATAAATACTTTGTTTGTATTAGGTTCGCAAGAATTGTAAAAGCAATTAGCTTTTATAATTAATTAACAAATAACAATAACTTTACTTTTAATAAAGTGTTGGTTTTGATATATTTGACAGTGTATAAAAAAATCTATACTTTATGATATCCCATGTTTTTATCGGGATAAAAGAACTAAAACTTGGTATATAACGAGTTAGCTACAAGCTGAATAAAAATGAGAAAGTTAATATTTTTAGTATTTCTGACTTTAATAAGTTGCTCAATAAAAACTGAATTCTTTATTTATAACACAAGTGATGAATTAGTAACAATTGAATATAAATTTCATGAGGAAACTATATTCGGAGGGTTTGTTTCTAATCCAGTAATTATGGAATCAAATTGGCTATCAAAACTCAAAGAAATTGAAAGTTCAGAATTAAGTGTTGATTTTGACAAGAATATAGTTACTTGTATATTGAAAAAAGGACAAGCTATAAAATTGGGATGGATAGGTAATTATAGCCCAAAATCTGATTTCAAAAGACAAGAATTATCTGAAAACCTAAAAGAACTGAGAATTATTCGTAACGGAAAAGACACGAGAATAATCAAGGAAAGAGACAATGTTGCTGATTTATTTAAACGTGTGAATTCAAGAAGATATGAAATGAAAATAATTAAATAAGGCCAGTAGCTAACAAAGCGTATAATTAATTTCGGCTGAATTTCCTCGGCGGAAATTCAATCTTATTAATTATCTTTCCGCTACAACGGAAAAGAACTCGCGTCCTTTTCCCGCAAAAAATCATACACAAATACGTTAGCGGTAATTACAAAATGAAAGAAGAAAAGAAAATAATTTGTGAGGTTTTGAAAAATTCAATTACAATGATTGATTACTTCTACGAAATTATTTCTGATGGTTACAATCCTGCGAAATTAGACTTTAAGTTCAACTTAGATTCTCAAATATCGGAAGAAGAAATATTTATTTATGATTCACCTAATTGGATAGGCACAGAAGAGTTTTTCAAAAGTTCAATTTTACCGACAAAGAGAAAAGTAGAAAATCCAGTAAAATATTTGACTGAACTTATAGATTGGAACAAAAAACATATTGAATCATTTAACTCATTTCCAGATATATTTTTAACAAAATATCGCAATGCTGAATTTAATGAAATGCTTCAAATGATTTCTAATCAGACAAATCAATTAGTAGAAGATTGGAATACAGAATCTTTCGAATATATTATTGACACAAAAGACGGTAGTTACAGGAAATTTTTATTAATCAATGATAAATCTAAATCAATATTGTTCGAATTTGGAAATTATATACATTAAAAATACCGCTAACACGGTGTATAAAACATAGCTAATAAATTCTAAACCGAAAGGTTTGTGTTTATTTACAAAGACCGCCAAATTTTTAATTTGGCTTTTAGAATAGAAAAATTAAAAACAAAATATAAAAATTCGGCTCTGTGTTAACCCGAAAAGTTAGTGTCTTTTTACACGCTACGTTTCATACACAAGTCCGTTGTGTACAATATCCACTCAAACCTGAAAATGAAAAAAACGCTGATTTTAATATTGACTTTTTTACCTCTGACTTTACTCGGACAGCATTTAAAATGTTGTGAAACAGAAAAAGAAGTGGAATCATATCTGAGCGGAAAATGGAAAATAAAAAATTCGGACTCTAAAACTGTCTATCACTATTGGTTTGAGAACGGAAAAGGAAATTTAGAAGATTTTGAACCAGTAGAAAACGGAGAAGAAGTAATTGTTGAAGACGACCACTCATTCGTAGAAATAGTAAAATATGAGAACGGATTTAAACTCAAATACACTTATTTATATGGAAATTGGATTTCGGAATTAAAATACTTGAATTCTAAAAAACTGATTTTAATAACAGACGGTAAAGAAACTGAATATTATAAAATTGAGGAATAAAAATACTGTACACAACACCGGCTATAGTTCATTGCTTCTGACTTTCCTTTCGGAAAGTCCTCGCAAATTTGCTATTTTCGGTTCACGGCGGAAAATCCTCGCGGATTTTCACGCAACGAAACCATAGCCAAACACGTTGGGCATAATTATGACCAAACCAAGAAACATTAATATAAAACAAAATACAGCCTATTACAATTTCGAACTTTTACGAGAGTTGGACTATGTAATTGGTGGTTATGGTAAAGCGACTCAAGAATTTGTTTTCAACTTCAATAACTTTGTCGAATCATTTATTCTAAATGAAAATTTTTTATTATCTAATCAAGAGTGGAATCATCATTTTTTAACTACAAAAGCTACGTTTCCAAAAGGCAGACCAATGACAGAGTTAGTTATAACTCATAAAAACGGAATGCAAATTATGGGATTTCCATTTTACGCTGAAATGGGAAAAGTTTTATACGCAGAAGATGTTCCATCATCAATAGACAAAAAAGGCGAATCCGAATTATATGTAGACTTTCAAGAAAAAAACAAAGAATACTTAAACGAAAAATATTTTAAACCAAAAAAGTTTGAAGATTTTGAAACGAAGTATCTAGTTTTGATGTCTGACTATTCAACAAGTCAAAAAGCTGATTCGAAAAGATTTGTAGTGATTGAAAGCAATACTACACCAACAGAATTGCTATCTGGACTTTATAAGGCTTTACCTAATACTAACTTTCAAACAACTATTCCCTTAACTGGATTTAAGGCTCAATTAGAAATAAACAAAGGTCTTGGAGTTTCTAAATCAACAATAGAAACTTTAAAAAAATTACACGATATTAAAATCGAAGAATTAGTCAAATTTAGTGGTTATAGAAAAATTCCTATTCCACCTTTAGTTCCAATTCTTCTCTCACAGTGTAATACTATTGATGATATACCTGACAAACTATTACAATTAAGAAATGATTATCAAGAATTGAGACATTCATTTTTAAATTACGAGAAAAATATTTCTGAAGCGAAAAACCTAAAAGAGCAATTTAAGATTAATAAAGAATATACAGAGTTTTGGGAAGCATTTAGTAGAAAAAATAAAATCAATACTAATAGACTAATGTTTCATTTCTGGGATTTAGGTAAAGAATCAAAAATCATAGATTCAATAGAAAATGTAGTCGATTCTGGAAGCTTTGACGATTTTATTGGAGACTTAAGCTTCACTAAATTAGGGGCAAAAGGAATTGGCAAAATAATGGAGTATTTCAAAGATAGAAAAGTTCTAAACCGATATAAAGGAATTACAAATTTATGGGACTTATTTCAAAAATCACCTACTTTAGAAAATCAAGTAAAAGATTTAGAACGAATTTTTGGAATTAAAGTGGATATCAATGCTTTGAACAGAATAGCAAAAACTGTGAACAAATAACTATACCCAACACAGTATAAAAAAAATTGCTAGTTTTAGCTAAACCAAAGTTAGTTGCTCGTTTGCTAGCTTCTGATTTTCCTTCGGAAAATCCTCGCACACAAACACGCAACTTTCCTTATACACAAACGTTGTAAAACATTTAAATGAAGACTTGGACAACTAAAGATTTACTGTATAAAACTTTTGAATTTAGAGAAATGGTTCCTAATTCAAATGAATGGAATGAAAGTTCTCTGAAATATAATGAACCGAGATTGATTCGTTTCAGGAGACTGAATGCCTTACTAAAAGCATTTGGCCTTACTAGAACGAAAAAACAGAAAAATAGTTTATGGACGATGCTCAGCGGTAATAAAATAGCTAAAGAAGATGAATTGACCAAAAGTGAAATAATACCTTTTTTGCGTGGAGATTTCATTCTCAAAAGAGAATCAATAAAATATCCGAGAGTTCAAGAATTGATAGAAAAAGGAAAATCATCCGAGTCGGATCCTTTTAACGAACCAAGAGATGTTTATACATTCTACAATCATCTGATGAAATATAGAATTGAAATTGATAATGTTCTTAGACACAATAGTGTAGTTTTAGAAGCAAGTAGTTTAGGGTTTCGCTCTGCAATTACCCTAACAGCTGAATTGAACAATGATTTATATAAAAAAGCAGTAAAAATTGACGAGTTATTATTTGAAATTATAAATCCAAATGACCTCTCATTTGACGAAGAAACCTTGATTAAAGAATATGGCTTTCCTAAAGAAAATTTAAATGCTATTGATGTGGATAATTATTAAAAAACGTTTTACAACAATTTGTATAATTCATTGCTAGCTCTAGCTTACTTACGAAAATCCTCGCGGTCTTTCTATTTGTGATTTATTTGCTAACTTTAGTGCTTAAAACACGTAGCTAATCTTATACAAACACGTTATAAAACATATGAAAAGAACAGTATTATTGACATTAATATTTTTCCCTCTGATTTTAATTGGGCAAAATTCAGAGAGTTATTTTCCGATTGAAATTGGAAAAGAAAAAAAACTGACTTGGTATAAAGATAAATACCTGGAATCTTTTACAGACTCAACAGAACTAGGTGGAAAAAAATATTATTTGTATTCTCAAAAATTTAAAAATAACTTAATGGAGATGAAAATCCGAATTAGTAACGATACTGTATATCATTGGAATGATGTTAAGAAAAAACATCAAGTATTTTTCGGAGTAAACCCAAAAGTTGGACAAACAATTGGCAACGGAACAATTAAAAAAGTTGGAGCAAAACTAAAAACACCGAAAGGAAAACTTAAAGATTTATTAGTAATCGAAATGAATTATTCGAACGGAATGTCTGATATAAGATATTACCAAAAAGGACTTGGACTCGTCGCTGTGAAAAATAATAAAGGATTAATATCTTATCATATTCCTGATTAAAAAATACGTTTTACAACAAAGAACTGAGGTAAAAAACAAGTAAATTTTATACTTTTTTAAACCAACGTACTTTTATAATTTTCATCATAAGGCAAACCACTTTTTACTATTGCAAAAGCCTGTTTTAGTAGCTTATTACACACCGCTATTAAAGCAAGTTTTTACCTAAAAAATAATAGATAGAAATATCACTAATAACTTAGTATAATTTAGTTCACCCATCGTTCTTTAATTTGCTATACACCTCTAAGTCTGTAAAAACATTTCCTGTTAGTAGCTCTCCATCTCTTTCAACTCCTTCCAATTTAAAGCCTAACCGCTTAGGTATGTTTTTACTAGGCGTATTTCCTACAGCACATTTTATTTGAATTCTATTCATTTGTAATTTCGTAAAGGCAAAATTGCATAACTCATTTACTGATTTTGTCATAATACCTTTACCTTGTTCCTTTTCAGAAAGCCAATAACCTATTTCTGTTTTTTTATTAAGAATGTCTGTATCTTTTAGACCAATCAGCCCTATAAACTCGTCTTGTTTTCTAATTGTAAAAGTATATTCTAACTTTTCTTCAGGAACATTAACGACCGAGTTTACAAAGCTTTCGGTATCCTTTAATTCTTTCGTGTAGGCTACAAATGGCAGCCATTTACCTAAGTAGGTTCTTTCTTTATTAATTATTCTGAAAATATCAGCGGCATCATGCAACTCAAGCTCTTTTAACTCTATACCAGAACCTACTTTTAAAATCCTTTTTTCTTTTTTATAAATCACAAAAAACTACTGATTCCCTAAAATAATTGGCATTCCACTTTTACCAGAACCAATAATAACAACTTTGCTGTTAGTAGAATTAGCTAACCTGTTTGTAGCTTCAATACCTTTATCTTGTAAAATTTTATCGGTTAATGATGCACTTAAAATTCTATTGGCGTCAGCTTTACCTTTTGCTTCAATAATTTGCTTTTCTGCTTCTTTTTGAGCTGTTACTAATCTAAACTCATATTCTAAAGACTCTTGCTCTTGTTTTAATTTTCGTTCAATTGCTTCTTTAATAGTTGATGGCAAGGTTACATCTCTAACTAAAATTTCATTTAACTGAACATACTGTTTTTCTAATATTTTTTTTGTCTCTATAAATATTTCATCTTGAATAGCATCTCTTTTACTAGAATATAACTGTTCTGGTGTATAACGACCAACTACACTACGCGCTGCTGAACGAATTGCTGGCTGAATTACACGTTGTAAATAATTTTCACCTAGCGTTTGATGTAAGTTTCCTAAATCTTTATAAACTGGTTGATACCAAGCCGAGGCATCTATTTGAATTTCTAATCCGTTAGATGACAACACTTTCATTTTTTCAAAAAGCTCTTGCTGTCTTACTTCATATACATGTACTTTATTCCAAGGAGCAACTACATGAAAACCTTCTCCTAATGGTGGCTCATCTGTTACAACTCCTCCTCCAAACGTTTTATACAACACTCCTGCTTCTCCTGAATTGATTGTTACCGTAGATTTTGCTATGAAAATTATCAAAACTATGGCTACAGGAATTAACAATCCAAATTTCGGAAACTTTAACTCTACTTGATTTCTTGTCATTTTTATATGTTTTATACTCAAATGTACAATTAAATTTATGAACCACAGTTTTCATAATCGCATTCTTGTGATGTAAATTCAAGTTCAAGAGTAATATGTTCTAAATGAAAATCATCATGCAAAACCTGTTTAATTTCTTGCTTCATTTTATACCATTTTTCCCAAGAGATCTCTTTGTCTTTTAGTACTAAATGAGCTGTAAATACATTATACTCTCCATCCATAGTCCATAAATGACAGTCATGAATACCCTCTACATCTTTCATAGAAACTATTCTTTGTTGAATTTCTTCTACAGAAATATTCTCGGGAGTTCCTTGTAATATAATTCTAATACTCTCCTTAATATTTTTATACACATTATACAGTACAAAACCAGCAATAGCGATAGATAGTACAGGATCTAATACTGGTATATTCCAAAACTGCATTACAATACTTGCAATCAATACTACTCCCCAGCCTAACACATCTTCTAATAAATGTAATGAAACTACTCGTTCATTAATTGAAGTTCCTTTTTTTAACTTCAATACAGCAGCACCATTTACTATAATTCCTAAAACGGCTAACCACATCATGCCTTTGGCATCTGCGCTTTCTGGATTGATAACTCGAGGAATTGCTTCTTTAATAATAAATACTGAGCCTATTACTAATACTATCGAATTAATAATAGCTCCTAAAAGAGAAAATCGTTTATATCCGTAAGAATACTTCTTGTTTGCCTTTTTTGTCGATTTTTTTTGAAAATACCAAGATAGCCCTAAACTTAAGCTATCGCCTAAATCATGCAGTGCATCTGACATAATAGCCAAACTATTGGTATAAAAGCCTCCAATAAATTCAATAATTGTAAAAGCTAGATTAAGAAAAAAAGCTACAGCTATATTCCCTGTAGAGTTTCCATGTGAATGATGGTGATGGTTGTGTCCCATGTTTTTATAAATTGACTTTAAATGTATAAAAAAGATGCATTACAACTAAACAAGCGATTATGGATTAAATAATCGCTTGTTGTTTTGTTAATGGGCATGACCTTCCATTCCGCCTGCCATTTGTAATAACTTTCCTTTTAAAAAGTGTGCTCCTTTAGTTACAATAGTTACGTTGTAATTATCTTCTTTAATTGTTTTTATTGCTACAAATCCATTATCCGAACCTCCAACAGTTACCTCAACAGGTATAAATTCATCTGCTGACTTTTTAACAAAAACAAAATGTTCTCCTTCATTTTCTATGACTGCTTCTTCAGGAACAGCGTATACTTCATCTCCTCCTAACAAAATCTGAGCATTGATAAACATGCCTGCTTTTAATCGATTTTGCTCGTCTTCAAAATGTCCATGCACATTTACTGTTTTTGTTTGTTCATCTACTTTTTGGCTTACTAATTTTATATATCCTTCATAAGTAAGATCTATTCCGGAAGGCTGAAATTCGAACTCATCTCCCTTCTTTATTTTTGTTATATCAGTTCCAAAAACATTTAATTCTGCATGCATATGATCATTATCTATTATTTCCATCATCTCTGAATTAGCTGCTAAAAACATTCCTTTATTCAAATTGTTCTCTACAACATAACCAGAGATTGGAGCCTTTACATATACATATTGTTGAATCCCATTAGCTGCAACTGTAGTAGGTGATAATCCTGCCATTTTTAATTGTGCTACATAGCTATTCGCTAAACTTTTTGCAGATCGATAACTTCCTTCTGCTATTTGAAATGATTTTTTGGAGGTAATATCATTTTCTAACAACATTTTCTTTCTTTCATAATCTGCCTTAGTTACTTTTAACTTATTTATCGCTTCAAGATACGCATATTGTAACTCAATAAAGTTAGGATGCTGTAATACTGCTACTATTTGTCCTTTTTTCACCTTATCACCAGGCAACAAATCTGTTTTATAAACAAACGCTTCCAAAGGGGCATATATAGTGGCTTTGCTTTGTGGTGGCACCTCTATTGTTCCGGTTACTGCTACTTTTTCTCTAATCTTTCTCTTTTCGATTGTAGCTGTCTCTATTTTAGCTGTTACAATTTGTTGTTGGGTTAAATGAATTCCATTTTCATTATGATCTTCATCGTTCGTTACATTTTGTGTTGTTTTCTCTGCTGTTGCATGGTCGTGATCTGAATGATCTTCTTTTGTTGAGTTACAACTAACAACAATAATGATAGTTACTAATATTATTACTAATTTTTTCATGTGTATATTTTTATTCTTTTATATAAAACTCGTAGGCTATTACAGTTTGGTTAAAATTATTAACCAGTGATAAATAGTTTTGCATTACCTGAAAATAAGCGGTAAAACTCTGATTATATTGGTAGGCATCAATCTCTCCTACTTTATAAGCTAGTGCTAGCTTTTTTATAAACTTTTGCGCTTGTGTAACTGTTGAGTGAATACTTACCAACTCTTCATTTAAATACGTAAGCTGTTCTTGTAAGCTTTTATAATTATTCTGAATTACCATAGCTTTGTTATTATTCTCATAAGCTATTTCTTCTTGTATAATTTTTTGCTCTTTTATTTTTGCATTATTAGACCAAAAAGAAAGTGGAATATTTACTCCTACATTAAAACCTGTATAGCTGTTCTCATTTCCTGTTTTTCTATTAATTACACCAGCTGTTAATGCAGGAAAATATGTTGATTTTGCTACAGACACACCTTTAGCAGCTACCTTATTTTGTTGCTCTAAACTTTTGATAAAGTCTTTTGACAACGAATCTTTTTGAATTAAAAAGTCCTTTTTTTGAGGTAGTTTTTCAAGCGGTTGTATCAAATAATCAATTTGTAATAATTGCTTTAATTCATTTTCTACTTGAATGAAATCTTTGTATACTTTATTCTTTTGTGACTGTACTCCTAACGATTGTAAAGAGGTTAAATCGTTTTCTAATCCTCCTATTTCTCCAGATGCATGCAACTTATCAGCTATTTCTTTTATTTGATTGGTACTAAGCTGTTGCTCTTCCATTAGCGATAACAATCCATATAAGTAATTCCACTGTTGGTATAAACTTCTAGCCTTTCTTACTGTTTCTTTCTTTGTTATATTATTATTAATCGTTGCTAAAGTATTTTTCTCTTTAGCCAACTTCTTTTTTTGAATATGCGTTAAAATAGAACCGAAATTCTGATTTACAGACCATTCTTTTTCCGCTATGCCATTGGCTACACCAACATCTTGGTATTGAACTGTTGTTGGGTTCAATTCAATCGCTTTACTTATACCTACTTTCGATTTTTCAATAGATAAAGCTGACTTTTTCATCAATACCGATTTTTGCAACGCTAATTCAATAACTTGCTGTTCTGTTAACTTTTGAGGCACTTCTTGTGCTTGAACTCCAAAAACTCCAATTGCAAATACTACTACAGTTACTATACTCTTTTTCGCTTTTAAGTTTACTTTCTTTTCAAAAAGCATATACAACACAGGTAAAATAAGCAAGGTTAGTAAAGTTGCCGACACCAATCCTCCTATTACCACAGTAGCCAAAGGCTTTTGTACCTCTGCTCCTGCTGAGGATGATAATGCCATAGGTAAAAACCCTAATGAAGCCACAGCTGCGGTCATAATAACAGGACGCAAACGTACAGATGTCCCTTTTTTTACAATCTCTGTAAGGTCTGATATTCCAATGGTTTTTAAACGATTAAACTCAGCAATTAAAACAATTCCGTTTAGCACCGCTACACCAAATAAGGCTATAAAACCTACTCCTGCTGAAATTGAAAAAGGCATTCCACGTAACCATAAGGCGAAAATTCCACCAATAGCAGACATAGGTATGGCAGTAAATATCAATACACTTTGTTTAATAGATTTAAACGTAAAATACAATAACAAAAAGATGAGTAATAGCGCTACTGGTACTGCAACGCCTAATCTGGCACGAGCTTCTTCTAAGTTTTTAAACGTTCCGCCATAGGTAATATAGTACCCTGGGTCGAATGCTATCTTATCTGAGACTTTACCTTTTAGTTCTTTAACTATACTAGCTACATCACGTCCTCTTACATTAAAACCAACTGTTATTCTACGTTTAGCATCATCTCTTTGAATTTGATTTGGTCCCGTTTTAAAATCTACAGACGCTACTGCTGTTAACGGAATTTGTGCCCCGGTTGGAGTTGTAATGTATAGTTTACGAATATCTTCTATACTAGCTCTTCTGTTTTTTGCTAAACGCACTACCAAATCGTAACGCTTTTCACCTTCATATACTGATCCTGCACTTTGACCTGCAAAAGCTGCATTAACAGTCGTATTTACATCTTCAATGTTGAGTCCATAATAGGCTAACTGACTTCTGTTATAATCAATTACAATTTGCTGTAATCCCGTCATTTTTTCAACATACACATCTTCTGCTCCTGCTACACCTGGAATAATTCTACTTAACTGATTGGCATATTTTACCAATCTGTCTAAATCTTCTCCATAAATCTTAAGTACAACATCTTGCCTAGCACCTGTCATCAACTCATTAAATCGCATTTGAATAGGCTGTTGAAAACCGAAAGAAACACCTAGCATGTTTTCATCCAACAATTGTTGCATTTTTTCTGTCAGTTCATTCTTGGTGCTAGCTTTTGTCCATTCCTCTTTCTCTTTTAAAATAATAATGATGTCTGAAGCCTCTATTGGCATAGGGTCTGTAGGAATTTCAGAAGAACCTATTCTACTAACTATTTGCTCTATTTCGTCTGGAAATTCCTTTATTAACAGCGCTGATGCTTGGTTGGAAACATCAATAGTATACGACAGCGAACTTCCTGTTGATACAGTAGTTTGTACTGCCAAATCTCCTTCATCCAAAGAAGGAATAAACTCTGACCCCATTTTAGAAAAAGTGACTAAACTGAGTATAAAAATAGCGACTGAACCTATCACTACTTTTACTTTATGAGTTAGCACAAAGTTGAGTATTGGGGTGTATACATTTTGTATCGCTGTTATAATTTTATCTGAAATATTCTCCTTGTTATTGATTGTTTTCTTTAAAAACAACGAACTCATCATAGGTACATAAGTAAGCGATAGTAAAAAGGCTCCTAAAATTGCAAAACTTACGGTTAATGCCATTGGTTTAAACATTTTTCCTTCAATACCTACCAAGGCAAGAATTGGTAAGTACACAATAAGGATAATGATTTCTCCAAATGCTGCACTTGTTCTTATTTTTGAAGCCGATTCGTACACTTCATCATCCATTTGGTCTTGGGTTAATTGGGTTTCTGATTTTTTTAACCCTAAATGATGTAGTGTTGCTTCTACAATAATTACAGAACCGTCTACGATAATACCAAAATCGATAGCTCCTAAACTCATTAAGTTTCCAGAAACGCCAAACACGTTCATTAAACTAATAGCAAACAGCATTGCTAACGGGATAACCGACGCTACAATTAACCCCGCTCGTAAGTTTCCTAACAGCAACACCAAAATAAAAATGACAATTAAAGCCCCTTCAATAAGGTTGGTTGATACCGTTTTTATGGCTTTGTCTACTAATTTAGTTCTATCTAAAAAGGGTTTTATGGCAACTCCTTCTGGCAAACTTTTTTCTATTTGTGCTATTCTTTCTTTTACATTCTCAATCACTTTTGAAGAATTGGCTCCTTTTAACATCATAACAATAGCACCTACCACTTCTCCGTCAGTATTTCTTGTCATTGCGCCATATCGTACCGCATGCCCTAACTGAACTTTCCCTATATCTTTCATCAGTATAGGTGTTCCGTTTATATTGTTTTTTATGACAATATTCTGAATGTCTTCTGGAGTTTTTATTAATCCTTCACTTCTAATAAAGTACGCTTTCGGGTTTTTATCAATATATGCTCCTCCTGTATTTTGATTGTTCTTAGATAATGCCTCAAAAACCTCGTTTATACTAACATTTAACGATTGCAAGCGTTCTGGTTCAATAGCTACTTCATATTGCTTTAAAAAGCCTCCAAAGCTACTTACATCAGCTACTCCTTCAATTCCTAAGAGTTGGCGACGAACAATCCAATCTTGAATAGAGCGTAACTCCATTGCATCGTATTGTTTTTCGTATCCTTCTTTGGTATATAACGTATATTGATAAATTTCACCCAATCCTGTGGTCACTGGTGCCATTTCTGGTGTTCCTACTCCATCAGGAATTTGATTTTTGGCTTCTATCAACCGTTCACTAATTTGTTGACGCGCCCAATAAATATCGGTACTTTCTTTAAAAACGATTGTAACGACACTTAATCCAAATCGAGAGAAAGAACGAATTTCTTCGATATCTGGAATGTTTGACATGGTAATTTCTATAGGAAACGTCACTAAACGTTCTATATCTTGGGCTGATTGTGAAGGTGCTGATGTTATTATTTGCACCTGATTATTGGTAATATCTGGTACAGCATCAATAGGTAATTGTTTTAGAGAGTAAATTCCCCAGCCTATTAATGCCACAACCAATGCTCCAATAATCAATTTATTTTTAATTGAAAATTTGATAATGTTATCTAACATTTTGTATTGATTTAATTCTAGTGTAACATAATTTCTACCGGTTATTATTAAATAATCGGCACAACAGTTTGTAGTTCTTGTTTACACAAGAGCTACTGCTGTTAGTAATAGTAAAATAGAATTAAAACTTTGGTGGCTGGAAAATAGCCGATAAGTATGAATTATAATAGGTGTTTCTATAGAAGTTAATACGGTTTCTTACTTCTAAGAAAATAGGAATATTATAACTATAGTCAGTCGGAATAAAATCTGCTGTAATTGTAATTACGTTACAATGATGGTGGTGTTCTTTGTTTTTTTCTTCTTCTGTATCATTTTCATGATGTTCATCTTGATGCAAAGTATTAAAACTTTCAACATGAACCTCAGTTTCGCTTTCAAAAACAATAGCATCTACATGTGCTTCTAAAGGAGGCACAATTAACAGTAAAGTTAATAATATGATGATGCTTTTTTTCACTAATCTAGTTTAGAGTTACAAAATTATAAAATTTTATGAACCTTCTTTATCCAATCTGTCTTTAACGTATTCAATTTTTGTTTTACCATGCGCAAAAGGGCTTCCTTCTTCATCCAAACTTACCATAACAATTTTATCAATTGCGATAATTGTTTTTCGAGTTATTTTGTTACGAACCTCACAGCTTAAGGTAATAGATGTTGTTCCAAACTTTACTACATCAATTCCTATTTCTACAATGTCTCCTTGCTTTGCTGAACTAACAAAATTTATTTCAGACATAAACTTGGTTACTGTTTTAGGAATTTCTAGCTGAATAATAGCATATAACGCTACTTCTTCATCAATCCATTGTAATAATCGTCCTCCGAAAAGTGTTCCGTTAGGATTTAAATCTTCTGGTTTTACCCATTTACGTGTATGAAATCTCATTGTATTTATTGTTCTATATTTTTAGCTTCAAAAGCTACTAAATCGTTATTTACAAAAGTAAAGGTTATTTGTATAGGATTGCAACATACCTCACAATCTTCTACATACGTTTCAGACGTACTAGCGTCCAGTAACATGGAAATTTCTTCCCAACAATATGGACATTGAAAAAAGTGCTCATACATCATATTTTATTATAATTTTTACCAATTATTTTTTATTAACTGGTTCTGTAACTGGCGGACCTAATTCACAAGGATATTCAACAGTTGTTGTAATATAGTTTCCACTTCCATCAGGTCTATCATAGGTAAACTCACACATTTCTTCTTCATCTGAACAACCGTTAAAAACTAGACAAATAGTACTCAAAAGTAGTGCTTTTATTAACTTTTTATTCATTTTTTTTATATTTTACCATAGTATTTTCTAACAAACCACTCTATTGATAGTAAAACTATAATCAGTAATAATAACCATTTCCAATCAACTAAACTTTGTTTTTTGGTAATAGACTTTTGAGTGGTATAAAAAGATGCATCTTCTTGTATCTTTTTTAATAATTCGTCAACTTTATCTACATAAGCAATTGCTCCTTTTGTTTTTAACGCTAGCTGTTCTAATTTTTTAAAATTAGCATTGGTAAATTGCTCTTCTATCTGATAATCTTCAATTTTAAACCTCCCTGAGCTACTTATATTTTGATTCTTTACAGTTACTGTATATGAATATTCTCCTGAGGCTAACCCTTCAACAGCAACTTGATATGAGTTATTAAATAAAGAAAACGGAATACTCTTTTTAGCCTTTGTTTCTAGATTAGTCACTGTCAACTCCAAAGATGCTCTGCTATCAAACTGATAGTTTTTATCAACATAAAATGCACTTATAGTTATGGGTTCATTAACTGCATACAAACGTTGCGCTTTTACATCTAAACGTTTTCTCTTTTTGGTGGATGCTAAATACTGAACCAAATTTCCTACAAACGTATCAAAGCTTTCAAAGTTTTTCTCTTTTAAATAACTGGCAACTCTCCATTTCCAAATACCCTCACCAAATAGTACTGTATACTTTTTATCATTTTCTTCAAAAGTTGATAATAACGGTTGAGTGGTTTCTACTCCTGCATACTTCTGATACAACAAGCTTTGAGATTCTTTTTTAAACTGTACTTCTCCAAACTTATCTTGTAGTGGTGGAAATTGACTAAAACCTATATTCTCTTGATAAAAAGTTAAAAAATCTGCATTGTAAATAGCAGTGTATTCTTCTTTTTGATTAATGGCTCTTTTTTGAACTCCCAAACCTTGACTATTCAAAAAGTTCCAATCTGTTTTAGTTCCTGAAACCAGTAAAAAATTAGATGGTATTTTTTCTAAAGTGGTTTTAAAGTAGCTGTTAGGTTGATACAAAACAAAAAACTGATACGCATCTAAGTTTATATTCTTATCCTGTATCAAAGCAATATCTACCTTACGTTGTTTATTGCTCTCAATCGCTTTTTTAAGTGCTCCTAAATCTGGGTGTAAAAAAGAACTTAATAGTAAAACCTTGGTTTGTTCATCTAAAACTTCAACTGAAAAGCTTTTATAATTGTTCTTCGTGTTTTTTTCATTCGCTATACTACTTATCGATGCTGTGTAATAGTGTACTCCTTTGGTATTAGACACTAAATTAGCAGTAACAGTTTGCACAGGATTTTCTGGTGAAAAACGTACTCTTTTTGAAAAAACTCTGTTCCCGTTTTTTACGATTGAAAAAGTAGTATTCACCGTTTCTTTTCCTTCATAATACAACAATGCTTCTACAGGGAACTTGTTCTTTACATAGCTATACTTATTCACATTTAACTGCGATATTTGAATATCTTGATACTTAATGGTATCCCCTATAACTATGGGAAATATTTTATGTTTTGCTGATGAAAACTCATAATCGTTTCCTTGTGTTTGATTTCCATCAGTTATTAAAATAGTAGCTGCATTTTTATCTTTATTCAACTCATTAACAGCATCAATTGCTTTTGAAATATTGGTTTGTGTTTCAGCAAACGATAAACTATCCAACACCTTAATATCATTCCCAAACGAAAAATATTGTACGTCAAATTTATCTTGAAGTTCTTCGTTGCTTTCTACTTTTGATATTAATTCTTGAACCTTTTTTTCTTCTTTAAAAAATTGAGTGGATAACGAATTATCTACCAATACAGATAACACCGGTTTTATGTTTTCTGTTTCAAGAGTTGTTATCTTCGGATTAATGAGTAGCAACCCAATTAAAAAAAGACTTAGAGCTTTTAAGCTAAAAAGTAAGATATGTACTTTCGGAGTTCTTTTTACCTTATAGAAATATTGAAAAAAAGCAATGGCTACGCTTATTAATACGGCTAATACAATGTAAATTATAGTTATTGACTCC
The DNA here is from genome assembly GCF_003867075.1 of Tenacibaculum mesophilum. NCBI lineage: Bacteria > Pseudomonadati > Bacteroidota > Flavobacteriia > Flavobacteriales > Flavobacteriaceae > Tenacibaculum > Tenacibaculum mesophilum. Next base: position 1,406,253 of record NZ_CP032544.1, read on the forward strand.
ACTCAGCTTATTTTAGTATGTGAAGATAAAAATATCTAACAAATAAAAAGACCTTTTCTTCTTTTTCATTTATGACTTGAATCATAAAAAACTAATTATCAGTTATATAATTTTATCAAAACTATTATATTATGGTAACTACTGAAAACTTAACCGCTGAAAAAACAATTCAAAAAACAAATAGCATGGGAATTAAGGCTTACATCAATAAAAAAATTGCTGAAGGAGAACGAAATAGCATTGGTGTATCTATTATATTAATTACCGTAGGCTCTATGATTGCCTCCATAACAGCTGCTTTAGCCGTAAATGGTGACGTTAATTTATTTGCCCTAATTTTTGCTTGTGTAACCGCTATGGGAGCTAACGCTGCTGCTATAAGTCAACGCCCTTTTAAAATAATTGCATGGGCATTTATTATCAATATACTCGGTAATATTTCGTTGATTTTTTACCTACTTATGTCGTAGTTGTAGGCTTCGGCTTTGCTTCAAACATTCTAAAAAAGAGCATAGAAGCTATGTTTCGTGCTCTTTCTTTAGCTTCATGCGCTTTTACTCCATCAAAAAGTTCATCAACCGTTTCAAACCACAATTGCAGCCAGCGTCCAAAGTGTTCCTGATAAATAGCATACTCAAAATCCCTATCTACATCTTTGTGTGCTTTCATCGGGTTTCCTTTAAACTTTCTAACAAAAAACAAATTCGTTTCCCAAAAATCGGTGAGTTTTTGTAAATGAGGTTCCCAGGTTTCTTCTGGTATTGTTTTCAAAAATATAGGGCCTATAAAATCATCCTTTCTAATTTTATCGTTATAAAAAGTTGATACTAACTTATACACATCTTCCCTATTTTCTATGTCTCTTTTATCCATTTACAAATTGTTCTTGAAATACGCTACAAAAGTATATCTTTATGCTATTGCAATTTATGACTTAAATCATAATGATTCCAGAAGAACTCTTATTAAAATATACTGCTGAAACGAAACGTTTTCAAAAAGACGAAATTATTTTCTCTGAAAAACAAACCGCACACTACTACTACCAAATAGTAAGCGGGGTGGTTAAAATGAATAATTTTAATGATGATGGTAAAGAGTTTATTCAGGGAGTATTTTATAAAAACCAAAGTTTTGGTGAACCACCTTTGTTTATAGATGTAAAATATCCTGCCAATGCGGTGGCTATTTCTGATAGTACGATTCTAGCCTTATCTAAAAACAACCTGTTTAAATTATTGCAAGATAATCCTGAAACTCACTTAAAAATCACCCAAAGTTTAGCAAAACGCTTGTATTACAAAGCTATTATTGCTTCTGAAATATCGAGTCAAGAACCTGCGCACAGAGTGCTTCGATTTATTGATTACTTAAAAGACGATGTATATAAGGTTGAAGGAAAGTACTCCTTTAAAGTAGCCTATACACGTCAGCAAATAGCTGATATTTTAGGTTTGCGCGTAGAAACAGTAATTCGGGTCATAAAATCTTTAGAAAAAAAGGGAGATGTAAAAATTAGTAAACGAAAGGTATATCGTTAAAGCTTGCCTAAAGAGACCACTCAATAAAGTCTGTTACAAATCATAAAAATTAATAGACTTATGGAATTCCGTAAGAATTTGTACCTCCCTTGTAGTAAGTTCGCTGGAATTGTATAATTAGTTAATAAATAACGATAACTCGTTAATAACTTTATTTTAGGTAACCTACTGGTTTTAATATATTTGACAGTATATAAAAATTGCTAAACTTTACGATATCCCATGCTTTTGCCAGGATAAAAGAACTAAAGTTTTACATATAATGAGTTGTAACACATTTGAGAAACAAGCAAAATGACAAAAGAAGATTTAATTAGAAATGCAGAAAGGATAAAGAAAACGTCTAAAGATAACGCACACGGCGGACTAGTAGAAGCTAGAGAATTCTTGAGAATCTATGCTGGTGAAGACAGTTCTTTTTACAAAACTTTAGCGCAGTTAAAAAGTGGCGCATATGACTCTACTAAAACATCAAGAGTTAATGGAGTTTTAACAACGTTTATTGACTTTGTAAATAATGACCTTTTGAGAAGTATCTCTCTGGAAAGAGAAATTCAAATTGATACCGTTTCTGATTATTTGGAACAAGCTGAAAAACTTTTAAACGACAAAAAAGTTCATCCAGCTGCACCTGCCGTAATAATTGGAGCATCATTGGAAGAATTTTTAAGAAACTGGCTTGAGGATAGTGGATTTGACATCACAACCATAAAAAACAGTCTTGATGCTTACTCTACTGAATTAAAAAAACAGAACAAAATATCAAAACAAGATTTGAAGGACATTGTTTCTTGGAGTGGAACTAGAAATGATGCTGCGCACGGGCATTGGGAAAGTGTTGAGGATAGAAAAAGAATTAAATTAATGTTAGAAAGTGTAAATTTATTTATGAGAAAATATTCGGAATAAAAACGTGTTACAACAAAGAACTGAGGTAAAAAACAAGTACATTTTATACTTTTTTAAACCAACGTACTTTTATAATTTGCGTCATAAGGCAAACCACTCTTTACAATGGCAAAAGCTTGTTTTAGTAGCTTATTACACACCGCTATTAAAGCTAGTTTTTTACTCTTACCTTTAGCAACTATTCGGTCATAAAGTTCTCTACATGCTTTGTTGTATTTACAAGCATTAAAGCTACACATAAATAATAAATTTCTAAGCTTTGGATTCCCCATTTTACTTATTCGAGGGCGTCCTTTTATACTACTGCCTGATTCTCTAATAGTGGGTGTAATACCTGCGTAACTACACAACTCTTTTGCTGAAGTAAAACGCTTAAATCCATCGGTAAAAACTAATAACATTAATGCTGTTTTACCCCCTATTCCTGGAATAGACTTTAATAAAGTTATTTCTTCTTGATAACTCTTTTTTACGTTCTCTAGCAACAAATCTTCTAATTTAACTATCTCTTTTTGTATGTTTTTCAGCTGCCTTTTTAAGGAATTAACTACCAATTTTGAGGGAGTTCCTAATACTGATTCGCCATGAAGCTTGTTCTTTAATTGAGTAGATTGTTTCGTATAAACACTCAACAAACGTACTATTTGTAAACATTCTTGTTGTTCCTTACTATCTCCTTTCCATATAGAAGGAGATTGACTTACGCCATAATTATATAACTGCTTTGCATCACTCTTATCCGTCTTTACTTTTGATAAATTCATCTGAATAAAACGCTTAACCTTCAACGGATTTTCTACCGATAACAAAACTCCTTTTTCTGTTAAAAAATAAGCTAAGCGTACATGATAATATCCTGTAGCTTCCATTATACAATGTGTTAAATCAGTTGTGATTAACAACAGCTCTTTAAAACCTGATGCATCATTTTTAAACTGATACCAATTTCCTTGATAATCATATACATCTAAAACGTCTTTACTTACATCGATTCCTAAAAATTGTTTATTTTTACTCATAAGAAAAAAGGATTGGAAAGAAAATAACTACTATCAATTAAACAACTTGAAATCGAGATCTTGGTCTCACAGAACTGAACGAATTCGAAGTAGTAAAAGCGTAGGGATTATCAATGTTGACGAAATCTAGGTTTCAACGTATATCATAACCTTACTCTACGCTTTTTTCTTTCTGGTTTTTATTACTAAATTTAAACAATTGCTAACTTAAGATGTATAATCGCAATTACGGCGGATTCGACTACGTCCGAATCCACTCGGAATTGCTAACGTCTGTGCTAAACCGAAAATTAACGCATATTAACCCTAACTGACGGTTATACGAGACCGTTGTAATAATGCATGAAACTCATCGATTAAAAATAAACTATAGGATATTATGACAATAGACGAATGGAAAAAATTATATAGAATTCTAGATAATGAACACTCAACGTTCTTGTTAGAATATCCAACAATGAGAAATGGAAAGAATAAAAAAATAAGAGGGGATGCCGAAAGAAAAGTAAATAATAGCATCCGACTTTCTTGTACTTGGATTCAAAAATATGAAGAAGCTTTTAACCTTTTGACAGGTGGAGATGAAACTAGCGATTTTGGTAGAGCTATTATTTGGAACGAATTCATAAGACCTAATTATTTTGGAGGCGATATGTCTGAATTTCTAGAAAAAATAAAGAAGAAAATAGATTTATTAGAGAAAGAAAACAATTAAAAAATTACGGATAAAATGAACTTTACAAAATATGATTTAGGAAATAAAAAAAGAGGAGATGTTGTTGAAATAACATTACAAGGAAGTGCTGCTAACGTCCGACTTATGAATTCTTCTAATTTTCAGAGTTACCGAAATGGAAGAAGACACAGTTATACTGGAGGTTTAGCAAAAAGGTCACCTATCAGATTACAAATCCCAAATTCGGGGCATTGGTATGTAACTATTGATATGCAAGGATTAAGAGGAACTACAAAAAGTTCAATTAGAATGATACCAAATGCTTTACCTGAAATGCGTCAGCCTTCACTTTCCACAGTTCCATCTTTAGTACAAGACCGAGAAAAACCTTCAGAATATGATAATGAAGTTAGAGAATATGATGTTTTCATTTCACACGCTTCAGAAGACAAAGACGAAATTGTTAGACCTTTAGCAATGGCTTTAAAATCAGAAGGTATGAGAGTATGGTATGATGAATTTGAATTAAAAATTGGAGACTCATTAAGAAGAAAAATTGATAAAGGATTGGCTAACAGTCGATTTGGAATTGTTGTTTTGTCAAAAGATTTTATCCGAAAAGGTTGGACCAACTATGAACTTGACGGAATAGTAACAAAAACTGTTTCAGATGAACAAGTTATGCTACCAATTTGGCACAACCTAACAAAAAAAGAGGTAATTGATTACAGTCCATCTTTGGCGGACAAATTAGCGAGAAACACTTCCTCATTTACAGTTGAAGAAATTGCAACGGAAATTGCAGAAGTAATAAATAGTAAATAAAAATATGAAACCAAATCCAAGAGCCGGAATTGCATACATCGCAGGTAGCTTAATTTCTAAAAAAAAATCTTCGTCTATATATGATTATTCACAAGGTAAACATTTAAGTATGAGTGGAGATATTCAGTTAGGTAACGTCAATATTTATGATTACGACCAAGGTTGTCATATTTCTGGAAACGGAAATAATGGAGATTTTTCACTTTATCATTATGGAAATAGTCACCATATTAATCTAAAAATAGAAGGAAATAAATTTAGCGGATATGATTATGGTTCGTCTTGTCATTTTAATGGAACTGTAAACGGAAATTCTATTTCTCTTTACGACTATGGAGAAAGTGCCTATTTTAATTATAATGTATAAAGTGCTATGTACAACAAAGAACTGAGGTAAAAACAAATAAATTTACCTAAACTCTATACCAAAGTGTTTCTACACACTTTATTGAATACTCCCTAAGAAAGCTCACTGATATTACGGCATGCTCCGTTAACACCACGGCACGGGTCGCTGATATTACGGCGTGCTCCGTTAACATCACGGCATAGGTCGCTGATACTACGGCATGCTCCGTTAACATCACGGCATGGGTCGCTGATACTACGGCATACTCCGTTAACACCACGGCATGGGTCGCTGATACTACGGCATGCTCCGTTAACACCGCGGCATGGGTCGCTGATACTACGGCACGCTCCGTTAACACCACGGCATGGGTCGCGGATATTACGGCATCCTCCGTTAACATCACGGCATGGGTCGCTGATGGTTTCGTTGCGTTGAGGAAAACTCAGCGAAGCTCACTTATGGTGACTATCCAATAAGGTGTGTCATAAATAATAAAATTGATAGATTTATAAAACTCCGTAATATTTTATATACATATTGTAGTAAGTTTATTGGAGTTACATAATTAATTAACAAATACCGATTACTCATTAATAACTTTACTTTAAATAACGTATTAGTTTTAATACATTTGAAAACGTATAAAAAAAGGTGGATGCAAAAACTGAAAAGATAAGTATTAAACCATGTTATTCATATCAGAGTTCGTTATGCTTCATATGAACAAAAAACAAAGAAATGGCAGTTCCAAAAAATAAAGAAGAATTGATTTTTGAAATTGAGAATAACTATTCCAAACTGAAAAAGGACTTAGAAAGTATTCCAACGGAACTGACCAAAGAAAAAGAACTCGAAGGACATGCAAAAGAAACTAAAATGAGTGTGTCAGATTTGGTTGCTTATCTTGTTGGTTGGTCTGAACTCGTCCTGAAATGGAATCACCGAAAAGATAAAGGACAAATTGTGGAATTTCCAGAAACAGGATTTAAGTGGAATGAATTAGGGAAACTTGCTCAAAAATTTTATTCTGATTACGAAAATTTTGATTACAAAACACTTCTAACCGAATTGGACAGAAATGTAGGAAAAATATTAGAGTTAATTAAAACGAATGACAACGCAGATTTGTATGAAAAACCTTGGTACGAAAAGTGGACTAAAGGAAAAATGATACAATTAAACACTTCATCACCATACAAAAACGCAAGAAGCAGAGTTCGAAAGTGGAAAAAACAGAATGAAGAAAAAATACGAACTCATAATAATACATAACTGCAATTAAAAATTACTTCTTTTATAATTATAAAAATAACGGGCAAAGGATTAAAAACTACGAGATACAGCAATCCCAAAAATAAGATCAAAAAAAAACCTCAATCTTTAAAAGATTGAGGTTTATAAAGAAAGGCAACGACCTACTCTCCCACCTGTGGCAGTACCATCGGCGCTAATGGGCTTAACTTCTCTGTTCGGAATGGTAAGAGGTGAGCCCCATTGCGATAATCACCTTAAATCGTTTCAGTATATTTCAACTGTAAAAGTTAACATATTAGTAAAATCATATCATAAATTCATCAAAGAGTTTGCTCCCGGCCACTAGGACCGGGATACGTACATAAGCCTATGGGTTATTAGTACTACTCAGCTACATACATTACTGCACTTACACTTATAGCCTATCAACGTGGTGATCTTCCACGACCCTTTAAAGAAATCTCATCTTGTGGTGGGTTTCGCGCTTATATGCTTTCAGCGCTTATCCCTTCCCGACGTAGCTACTCTGCAGTGCCCCTGGCGAGACAACAGATACACTAGAGGTCAGTCCAACTCGGTCCTCTCGTACTAAAGTCAGATCCACTCAAATTTCTAACGCCCACAGCAGATAGAGACCGAACTGTCTCACGACGTTCTGAACCCAGCTCGCGTGCCACTTTAATGGGCGAACAGCCCAACCCTTGGGACCTTCTCCAGCCCCAGGATGTGACGAGCCGACATCGAGGTGCCAAACCCCCCCGTCGATGTGAGCTCTTGGGGGAGATCAGCCTGTTATCCCCGGAGTACCTTTTATCCTTTGAGCGATGGCCCTTCCATGCGGAACCACCGGATCACTATGCTCTACTTTCGTACCTGATCGACCTGTATGTCTCTCAGTCAAGCTCCCTTATGCCATTGCACTCTACGCACGGTTACCAAGCGTGCTGAGGGAACCTTTAGAAGCCTCCGTTACTCTTTTGGAGGCGACCACCCCAGTCAAACTACCCACCACGCACTGTTCTCATTGCTGAGTTAGGCTCTAGATAAGCAAAGGGTGGTATTTCAAGGATGACTCCACAACGCCTAGCGACGCCGCTTCTAAGTCTCCCACCTATCCTACACATTACTTATCCAAAGTCAATACGAAGCTATAGTAAAGGTTCACGGGGTCTTTTCGTCCCGCTGCGGGTAATCGGCATCTTCACCGATACTACAATTTCACCGAGCTCATGGCTGAGACAGTATCCAGATCGTTGCACCATTCGTGCAGGTCGGAACTTACCCGACAAGGAATTTCGCTACCTTAGGACCGTTATAGTTACGGCCGCCGTTTACTGGGGCTTCATTTGATTGCGTCGCCGAAGCTAACAACTCCACTTAACCTTCCAGCACCGGGCAGGTGTCAGGCCTTATACATCATCTTTCAATTTAGCAAAGCCCTGTGTTTTTGATAAACAGTCGCCTGGATCTTTTCACTGCGGCCAACATTGCTGTTGGCGACTCTTCTCCCGAAGTTACGAGTCTATTTTGCCTAGTTCCTTAGCCATGAATCTCTCGAGCACCTTAGAATTCTCATCCCAACTACCTGTGTCGGTTTACGGTACGGGTTCTTATAACCTGAAGCTTAGAGGTTTTTCTTGGAAGTTTTTAGGCACACTATCCACGCATCCGAAGACTTGTGGTACTATCACACTTCAGCTAAACCAGCGGATTTGCCTACCAGTCTAATACCTAAATGTTTCAACGAACTATTCCGTCAGTTCGCGGTGCTTTCAGTACTCCGTCACCCCATCGCAATTATAAGAAGTACAGGAATATTAACCTGTTGTCCATCGACTACTCCCTTCGGATTCGCCTTAGGTCCCGACTAACCCTCAGCTGATTAGCATCGCTGAGGAAACCTTAGTCTTTCGGTGAGGGGGTTTCTCGCCCCCTTTATCGTTACTTATGCCTACATTTTCTTTTCTATACGTTCCAGCATGCCTCACAGCACACCTTCAGCACATATAGAATGCTCCCCTACCACTTTTAAAAGTCCATAGCTTCGGTAATATGTTTATGCCCGATTATTATCCATGCTCGACCGCTCGACTAGTGAGCTGTTACGCACTCTTTAAATGAATGGCTGCTTCCAAGCCAACATCCTAGCTGTCTGGGCAGTCAAACCTCGTT